>NZ_CAWQOK010000049.1:0-21803 GCF_963896075.1 Proteus sp. G4415 | reverse complement strand
GCGAAGCTCCTGATCGAAGCCCCAGTAAACGGCGGCCGTAACTATAACGGTCCTAAGGTAGCGAAATTCCTTGTCGGGTAAGTTCCGACCTGCACGAATGGCGTAATGATGGCCAGGCTGTCTCCACCCGAGACTCAGTGAAATTGAACTCGCTGTGAAGATGCAGTGTACCCGCGGCAAGACGGAAAGACCCCGTGAACCTTTACTATAGCTTGACACTGAACATTGAGCCTTGATGTGTAGGATAGGTGGGAGGCTTTGAAGTGTGGACGCCAGTCTGCATGGAGCCAACCTTGAAATACCACCCTTTAACGTTTGATGTTCTAACCTAGGCCCATAAACTGGGTCGGGGACCGTGTCTGGTGGGTAGTTTGACTGGGGCGGTCTCCTCCTAAAGAGTAACGGAGGAGCACGAAGGTTGGCTAAGCATGGTCGGACATCATGCGGTTAGTGCAAAGGCATAAGCCAGCTTGACTGCGAGAGTGACGGCTCGAGCAGGTACGAAAGTAGGTCTTAGTGATCCGGTGGTTCTGAATGGAAGGGCCATCGCTCAACGGATAAAAGGTACTCCGGGGATAACAGGCTGATACCGCCCAAGAGTTCATATCGACGGCGGTGTTTGGCACCTCGATGTCGGCTCATCACATCCTGGGGCTGAAGTAGGTCCCAAGGGTATGGCTGTTCGCCATTTAAAGTGGTACGCGAGCTGGGTTTAGAACGTCGTGAGACAGTTCGGTCCCTATCTGCCGTGGGCGTTGGAAGATTGAGAGGGGTTGCTCCTAGTACGAGAGGACCGGAGTGAACGCACCACTGGTGTTCGGGTTGTCATGCCAATGGCATTGCCCGGTAGCTAAGTGCGGAAGAGATAACCGCTGAAAGCATCTAAGCGGGAAACTTGCCTCGAGATGAGTCTTCCCTGTCACTTTAAGTGACCTAAAGGAACGTTTAAGACTAAGACGTTGATAGGCTGGGTGTGTAAGCGTAGCGATACGTTGAGCTAACCAGTACTAATGAACCGTGAGGCTTAACCTGACAACACCGAAAGTGTTTTGTCAGAGAGACGAAACGATGAAGTCAGCTTGTTTAAGATTGAATTACTGGCGACTTACCGAAAGGAAGGAAGCGAGTGATTAAAACCGAATTTGCTTGGCGGCCATAGCGCGGTGGTCCCACCTGATCCCATGCCGAACTCAGAAGTGAAACGCCGTAGCGCCGATGGTAGTGTGGGGTCTCCCCATGTGAGAGTAGGGAACTGCCAAGCATTAAATAAGACGAGAAAGCCAACCCAATGGGTTGGCTTCTTTGCGTTTGAAAACTAATCCTGTGAATTTAAGCATGCTCTAGATGAGGGCAATTTTACTATCTATTTTTCGTTGATATTAACAGATGTTGTGGCGAGAAAAAGCGGCTAATACGGTTCGCTCGGATATTTCTAAATAACTTTCCATTTCGATTGCCGCTTCTTGCGCTTTCCCATTCATCAATAGCGTTAAAATATGCTCATTCTTCTCAATATAAGGAGCATGTAATAATTGAGGATCATTGAGTAAACCAAAGGCTAATCGTAATTCTGCTAAAATAAGTTGATATTGTTTAAATAACCTAGGGCTATCAGAAAGCTCGACGATAGCGGTATGAAAATGCATATTACAGGTTCCAACGCTATTCCAATCTTTTTGTTGTTGAAACATTTTTGCTTGATTAACGTTATCTTGCATGCGGGAAATGGCTGGGTGCATTGGATAGGCATGTCGTAAAGCATCACATTCAATCAGCCTTCTTACGCGATAAATATCCATAATTGATGCCATATCTGGTACAGAAACAAACACACCACGATTAGGTTTATAGGTTAATAGGCCTTCTTGGGTTAATATACGAAATACTTCTCTTAATGTATTACGAGATATTTCAAGCTGCTCGCTTAAAGTAGCTTCTGAAAGCCTCTCTCCTGGAGGTAATTCGCCGATAGTAATTTTTTGGCGAATAATATCAGCGATTTTTTGGCAAAGGATCTGTGGTGATGTTTTTTTCTGCATTATCTTCTGCTATAAACGTAATAGAAGCCTCTATTCTAACAGTCAGCTATATAATATATAACCTCTAATATACAACTGTGCTAGTTTCCTCACTCTCTTTATCCTTGTTTTTATTAAAAATAGTTAACAAAATTATTAATAAATTTTTATATTATCAACTGTATTTGATGCCAAAATGTATGCACCAATTTTGCGCATAACTCTTTTTTATGCGCTATTTTGGGGCATATCTATTTTTTACTCTCCCACTCAAATGTCAATAAAATGTTAAAAATGAGATCTTGTTGGCACTTTTATCATCGTATATTTAAATCTATTTGCTTATTTATTCATCTATTATTATTAATTGTTCAACAATCTAATATCTATTGATTAACAATTATTACTCCGTGCTCAACAATGGCATGCTAATTGCCTTACTACTTACCTAAGCAATAATAATTAAAATAATTATGATAAAAGGGGGCCTGTTATGGCTACACAAGATCCTGTGAATACAACATCACCATCATTTATAAAAAATAGGCGTTCATCATTAATTGCAGCGATTTTTTTAATGGCTACATCTGCAATTGGTCCAGGTTTTATTACGCAAACAGCTACCTTTACAGCGACGATGGGAGCAGCCTTTGCATTTGGGATATTAGCTTCTATCGTCATTGACTTTGTTGTGCAACAAAGTATTTGGCGAGTCATTACCGTGACTAACATGCGCGCTTCTGATATTGCGAATAAGGCAATTCCCGGTAGTGGATACTTATTAGCTGTATTGGTTATTTTTGGTGGTTTGGTATTCAATGTCGGTAATATTGCTGGGGCTGGTTTAGGGCTTAATGCCATGGTAGGACTGGATCCTAAATGGGGTGGGGTTTTAAGTGCTTTACTGGCGATTTATATCTTCTCTTCACGCAAAGCAAGTCATTTTATTGATCGTATGATCATTGTTCTTGGCATCGTGATGATTTTATTAACACTTTTTGTAATGTTTGCGTCCAATCCTCCTATAGGTGAAGCATTAAAACAAACAGTACTGCCTAATACGATTAATTTTGCCACTATAACAACCATCGTCGGAGGTACGGTTGGTGGTTATATTTGTTATGCAGGAGCACATCGTCTGCTCGATAAAGGTACAACAGGTATTGAAAATATCGATGCGGTATCTAGCGCGGCAACTAAAGGGATATTAGTGGTTGGATTAATGCGTTATATCCTATTTTTAGCAATTTTAGGTGTTGTCGCAAGTGGAGTGACACTAGATATTTCCAGCCATGCGGCTAATCCTGCTTCTCAAGCATTCCAACATGCAGCGGGCTTAACTGGACTACGAATTTTTGGTCTTATTTTATGGGCAGCCGCACTGACTAGTGTGATTGGTGCTGCTTATACGTCTATGTCGTTTATAACCGTGTTTAAAAAGGGTATTACAGAGCGTCAACGCAATATTGCTACTATTATTTTTATCGCTATTTCATTGGCAATTTATATGGTTATGGGAACAGCTCCTGCTGCCTTATTAGTCTTTGCTGGTGGCTTCAACGGATTGATTTTACCTATTGGTATGACGTTATTTATTTTTGTTGCATGGCGTCGTCAAGATCTTATGAATGGCTATAAATATCCAATGTGGTTGCAATGGTCGGCAATTTTAGTCTGCGCTTTGACTTGGTATATGGGGATCATGTCTGTTGGCGCTATTTTCAATTACCTCAATATTGCTTAAGAGAATAATAACGATGATAAAAGCGGTAGATTTAAATAGTGATTTAGGTGAAAGCTTTGGTCAATGGCGTATGGGCAATGATGCTGCAGTGCTTGAAATTGTCAGCAGTGCCAATATTGCTTGTGGTTTTCATGCTGGTTCACCAGAAGGCATTTTAAAAACATTAAAAGCAGCGAAACAGCATCAAGTCGCGATAGGTGCTCATGTTGCTTATCCTGACTTAGTGGGTTTTGGGCGACGCAATATGGATATTGCCAGTGATGAATTAACCGCTGATGTCATTTATCAAATTGGCGCTTTGCAAGGTTTAGCGAAAGCCGTCGGTATGAAGGTAACTTATGTTAAACCTCATGGTGCGCTTTATAACACCATTGCTCATGATAAACGCCAAGCATTAGCAGTTATTGAAGCTATTTTAGCTATTGATCCACAACTTATTTTAGTGGCTTTAGCGGGATCACCGTTGATCACACTTGCGAAAGAGAAAGGGTTACGTGTTGTTGCCGAAGCTTTTGCTGATAGAGCTTATCATGCTGATGGCACACTTGTTTCGCGCAAACAAGAGGGGGCTGTATTACACGATCCTCAATTGGTGGCTCAGCGTATGTTAAAGCTAGTACAAAAAGGGGGCGTTGAATCGATAGAGGGTACTTTTACTGCTATACAGGCGGATTCTATTTGTGTTCATGGTGATAGTCCTGATGCGGTTAATCTCGCAAAAAGTGTCAAAGAGATCTTAATAACACACGGTATTGCGATAAAACCTTTCACATCTGCAATAGGAATAAAGGAGTCGTAATGACTTATTTTATGCAAGCAACGCCTGATGCTATTACAGCAGCCGCTCGATCCGTTATTGGCAATAAAAGGGAGGCGTATTTTGCGCTTTTTACCTGTTAATTTATCTCACATATTAGTTGAGTTGACTTCATTAAAAGAGACATTGGCGTTTTATGAAGCAATTAAGCAAGCCAATATTGCTGAGATAGAAGATATTGTTCCTGCGGCAAAAACACTATTGATCCAATATGTACCTTGGTTAATTACGGCGAAAGAGTTAGTGGCAATATTGCGCAATATCGAGATAAAAGCGATCGCGATGCGTCAAAGTCACTTATTAACAATCCCCGTTCATTATCAAGGAGAAGATCTGCATGAGGTGGCTGAATTATTGGGGATCACTGCGACAGAGGTGATCCGCAGACACACAGAACAAACTTATCAAGTTGCTTTTACGGGGTTTGCACCGGGATTTGCTTATTTAATTGCTGATAAAACTGAGCTTTATGTTCCTCGACGTAAAACACCACGTACACGTATCCCCGCAGGCTCTGTAGGATTAGCGGGAGAATTTAGCGGTGTTTACCCACAGCAAAGCCCTGGTGGCTGGCAATTAATTGGTACTACAGAGATAAAAATGTGGGATCTCTCACGTGAACAGCCGGCATTTTTATTACCTGGTGATACTGTACAGTTTGTTGATGTACAAAAAGCGCCAGTGACGGTTTCATTACCTGAGAAAAAACAATCTATTAATGCTTTATCCTTTAACAAGGATAAAGGGCTATATGTTATTTCCGCAGGTCTACAAACCTTATTTCAAGATGAAGGGCGTTTAGGTGCTGCATCAATGGGGGTTAGTGCATCAGGAGCACTTGATAAATGTGCGTTACATGCAGCGAATCGCTTAGTGGGAAACCCGCCTTCATTAGCAGCATTAGAAATAACACAAGGTGGATTAATACTAAAAGCGCAACAAGACTGTGTCATAGCGCTGTCAGGTGCAGATTGTACGATCAGCTTAAAACAAACGACCGGAGATATAGCCTTTTTCTCTACTTATCAAACTATTGATGTACGTAGTGGAGATGAAATCACTGTAGGGATACCTACAGCGGGGATTCGTAGTTATCTGGCAGTGAGAGGGGGTTTTGAATTAAGCCCAGTGTTAGGTAGTTATGCGTTTGATACTTTAGCTCAGATTGGCCCTCGAGCCTTACAAAATGGCGATATTCTTCATCTAAACGATGATAACGCATTAACGGGCATTATTAGCCAAGAGCAACCGAGTTTCAGTTTACCAAAGCAAGAGGATATCGTTACCCTTGATATTGTGTTAGGACCTCGTACGGATTGGTTTACAGAAGATGCGATAAAAACATTAACCTCACAATTATGGCAAGTGACACCACAATCTAACCGTATCGGATTACGTTTATTGGGGGATAAATCGCTTGAACGTCAGCAACAACAAGAGTTATCGAGTGAAGGAACTTGCATTGGTGCCATACAAGTACCGATTAATGGTCAACCGGTATTATTTCTTCATGATCACCCTCTCACTGGAGGATACCCCGTAATTGGGGCTGTTGCCGAATACCATCTGTCATTGGCGGGGCAAATCCCTATTAACGCTAAAATTCGTTTTAACCCAATTACTTTATTTCAAGAATATTGATAGGAGTATGCCACTCATGATAACAACTAACCAAAAGCAACGAGTGAAGCATCGAGTGTTGATTGCTAACAGAGGTGAAATCGCAGTTCGTATTATTCGTGCTTGTCAGGATTATGGTGCAACGTCCATTGCTATTTATGCAGATGATGATATAGATGCATTACATGTGCGTCTTGCAGATGAAGCCTATGGTTTAAAGGGTAACTCACCGAAAGAAAGTTATTTAGCGATAGATAAAATCATTGAAATTGCCCATAAAAGCAAAGCCACCATGATCCACCCTGGTTATGGCTTCCTTTCTGAGCGAGCTGATTTCGCTAAAGCGGTACAGCAAGCGGGACTCCTTTGGATTGGCCCAGATCCACAGACTATCGAAGTATTAGGGGATAAAGTTCAAGCGCGTAAAATTGCACAATCCGTAGGTGCACCATTGGTGAATGGTACTGCTGATCCGGTTAGTGATGCTAAAGAGGTTCTGGATTTTGCGAAACAGTATGGCTTGCCTATCGCCATTAAAGCGGCATTTGGTGGTGGTGGACGAGGCCTAAAAATTGCCCATCATATGGCAGAAATTGAAGAGCTTTACCATTCAGCGGTAAGAGAAGCAGTAACCGCATTTGGTCGTGGTGAATGCTATGTTGAGCAATTTCTTGATAAGCCTCGCCATATTGAGGCACAAATTATTGCTGATAAATTAGGCAATGTCGTGGTAGTTGGTACACGAGATTGTTCATTACAGCGCCGTAATCAAAAACTTATTGAAGAGGCCCCTGCCCCTTATTTAACTGATGAACAACGGCAACGTATTCATCAATCAGCAAAAGACATTTGTGCTAAAGCAGGTTATATCGGTGCGGGGACGGTAGAATTTTTATTGAGTGCGAACGGGACAATCTCTTTCCTTGAAGTGAATACACGTCTACAAGTAGAGCATCCGGTGACTGAAGAAACAGCCGGTATTGATTTAGTGATTGAACAATTGCGTATTGCTGAGGGATTACCGTTAAGTATTAATGAAACCCCTGAGCCTCGTGGCCATAGTTTTGAGTTTAGGATCAATGCAGAAGATCCGGCAAAAGGTTTTTTACCCACCCCCGGTTTAATTAGCCAATTTAGTCAACCGGCTGGGCCGGGCGTTCGTGTTGATAGTGGTGTGGCGGAAAATGACCAAGTATCACGTCAATTTGATTCAATGATGGCAAAACTTATTGTAACAGGGGCAAGTCGTGAACAAGCCATTGCGAGAGCGCGACGAGCTTTAGCTGAATTTAACATCGCAGGCGTAGCCAGTGTATTACCTTTTCATCGCGAAATGATGGAACATCCTGATTTTATTGATAACTTCAGTGTTCACACTCGTTGGATTGAAAGCGATTTTCAAGCACAAAAAAGTCATTTTCCTCGTAGTATACCAGCAGAAAATGAACCACTAGTGCGTACCTTTATTGAAATAGATGGTCGTCGTCATCAATTAGCGCTACCCGCACAATTACTTTCTCTCTCGGCCGTTATACCCACGGCTATTAGCGAGCACAAAGAGTGTCAGGTGCGGGAAAATGCGGTCACTGCACCGATTTCAGGGATATTACATAGTTGGTTATTATCCGATGGTGATAAAGTCAATCAAGGGGATGTTATTGCCATTATGGAGGCGATGAAAATGGAAGTACAGGTAGTTGCTACCTGTCATGGTGTATTGCAGCAAAAGGCGAAAGCCGGTGACTATTTTTCAGCAGACAGTCTATTAGCTGAGATTAACTAGCTGAGTTATCAAACTATTATCGAGTAAGCCTCTTAGCAATAAGAGGCTTTTTTATAATAACCGTCTTTATATTCTTATTTGTTATATCTAATTCCTTTTGGTTATAAGTTATTTTGCTTATAATCGAAACTGAATATGTTTTCTACAAAAGGAAATTAGATGCTGCTGGTCACTCAACTCCTTATTGGTTCTGCGATAGGTTTAGTTATCACCACAACGGGAGTTGGGGGTGGTGTTATCTTATTACCTGTGCTTATCTATTTATTTGGAATGAATGCATTAGCAGCAGTGGCGACCGCTAATTTATTATCGATGTTAATGAAAATTTCCTCTTCTTATATTCATTTTCGTTTAGGAAATATTCCATTAAAACCAGCATTATTGATTTTAGGGATCATGTTTCCGGCCACATTTTTAGCCAGCTATGGGGTAACCTGGTTGGGATCACAACCTCAATATTATGAGCAGGTTGAATTAGGCATTAATATCCTGATGATTGTGGCGATTATCTTTTCAATGTTCCTTTTTTTACAACGAATATTCAAAAAATCCACATCATCACATCCGTTATCATCATTGGCACCTAGCTCATCAATTCCTCTGAATTCTCTTTTTGTTCCCGGTATGAGTGCCGGATTTGTCTTAGGGGCAACGGGGGTTGGTGGAGGATTGGTTGTCTTACCCGTGCTTATGCGTTTTGCACAAATGAATATTAAGGAAGCGATCGGTAGTTCTATATTTATTACTACAATTTTGTCAGGTGGCTCTGCTATTGCTTATAGTGCTGGTGGCTATACCGATGTGCATACGGCCATCATTCTTTGTTTAGGATCACTTATTTCGATTCCTTTAGCGCGCTATTTACTGGTGTATTTATCTGAGCGCTTTTTTCAATATTTAACTCTGTTATTTATTCTGATCAGCATCATTATGATGAGTTGGAAACTAATAAATTAATTTAATGTAATATCGAATAAGTCAATTTTTAATAGATAATGATTAGTTAGACTAATTTTCATCATTGAATTTAGCAGGATAATGAAAAATAAGGGTATATATGAACATTAAAGTCGGCGATGAGTTTTTGGTTTATATGGCATTGGGTGAAGAGAGCTATATGAAGGAATATTATCGTGTGTTGGAGTTAGATAGCGCATTATCACAAGTGACCGGTAAATTGCTAAGAAGGACGACGGCAGATGATAAAAATATTGGGTTAGGGCGCTGTGAATTAGAAGGTGGGATTGAACAATTTGCGTTAGAAGATATTTATCCAATAGAGAAGTGATCGAAATAACGATCACTTCTACATCACTTTATTAAGCAACAGGCACATCTTCGGGCAATGCTGATTTTGGTAAGCCAAAAATTTTGTCAAATACCCAGTTATAGACAAATGTATAGCAAGGGATGATGATAATAAGTGCAAAATCCATCACCAGTGCTTGCCATAATGAAACCCCTAGCCACCAAGCTATCAGCGGAATAAGGTAAACTACCAACGTAAGCTGAAAACCTACCGCATGAGCAAGACGGCGTCTAAAGGTGCGAATTCTCGACTTTTGTCGACTCTCCCAAAATTCAAATAAACAGTTATAAATAAAATTCCAACTTACCGCGATAGTGGTAATAATGAGTGCGAGTGGCCCCGTAACAGCGGTTGAACTATCGGCTAAAAGCGCCAGTCCTACCGATGAGATAACCCAACCAAATACTTCATAAGCGGTAACATAGACAATTTTTCGCTTAATACCTTGCATGATACTCTCTTTTTTTGTGGATCAGTGTGGTTAAGCATCGTAAGATAAATCAGTAATAGTGACAGAAAAAGTTAGCTAATATCAATTTAACTGAAACATCAGGAGTGAACATGCAGTTCTCAAGTGAACATATCGCGATATTTTTAGCCGTTATGGATAAAGGCTCTTTTTCTGCGGCTGCGCGTTCATTAAAACGTGTTCCTTCTGCGGTCAGTATGGCGATTGCTAATATGGAGGCTGAATTAGGTTATGCGCTGTTTGAGCGTTCATCAAGAGAGCCACGGCCAACAGAAAAAGCTAAAGCACTTGAACCTCACGCCAGAATGATTGCTGAGCAATTAAAGCTATTACAGGTTCATGCACAAGAGCTTTCAATGGATCTGGAAAGTATATTAAATATTGGCGTCGCGGCAGATATTAATCCCGATTATTTATTACCGGCATTATCTGAGTTAACACAGCGTTACCCCTTACTAAAAGTGAATGTAGTAACCGCGGCACAAGATGACATTATTGAGATGCTGCACGCACGTAAAATCCAATTATGTCTCGTGTATGGTGGGTTATACGTCAATGGCGATGAACAATTTCAATATTTGGGCTCTGAGTCATTAGTTGCCACAATTTCGGCAAGTCATATTGCACTTGCTCACCCTGCAGGGGTATTTATTGAAGATTTAGTGAATGTAAGACAGATAATGATAGCCAGCCATACTCAAGAGATAAGAGATGTACGCTCTTTAGTGGCGACTAATTACTGGCAAACAGATAACTTTCAAATGGCATTAGGTATGGTTGAAGCGGGGATGGGCTGGGGGAATTTACCTTATTCGCTGATTTATACGCAGTTACAAAAGGGAAAATTAAAACAACTGCAATTTAAAAATACTAAAAATGAATTGCGCTTACCGGTACATGCAATGTGGTTAAAAGGCGAGTCACTACAAAAAGGGGCAAAGGAATTGGTGGAGTTAATGAATATTCACCAACCCATTGTGCCCAATTTTGATTAATCCACACGTTGTTGATGAACCCAAACCGCGACTTCAACACGAGATTTTAATTTCATCTTTTTGAGTAGATGTTTGACATGTACTTTAACGGTACTTTCAGTAATATCGAGTTTACGTGCGATCATCTTATTGGATAGCCCTTGTGCTATCAGCTTTAAAATATCGCGCTCTCGTGGGGTGAGTTGGTCTATATCCCGCTCACTTTCAGAACGATCTTCTCGCAGTGACTGCGCTAAAATGGGGGTTAATGTTGGGCTAACCACCATTTTCCCTGCGGCTGCTTGCTTTAAAGCGGCTAATAGCTCTTCTGGCTCCATGTCTTTTAAGAGATAGCCATCCGCTCCCCGTTTTAAGGCGGTGATCAGATCATCACTGTAGTTTGATACACTAAACACAACGATCCGCCCAGAGAGCGATCGTAATCGCAATTGATCGAGTGTTTCAAAACCATTCATACCCGGCATATTGAGATCGAGTAGGATTAAATCAGGATCTAACTCTTCAGCTAATTTTACCCCTTGAATACCATCGCCAGCTTCACCAACGACAGTTAATGTTGTATCAAGACTTAAAAGTTGTTTCACACCATTGCGTAACATCGGGTGATCATCAATTAATAAAATAGTCGCTTTGTCTGCGACTGCTCCCATATTATTCATTATGATTTGCTCCCTTTTCGATAGGATCTTTATGGGTAGTGATTAACGGAAATGTGACAAATACTTGCGTTCCACCTTCTTTGCGAACCCTTATACTATAAGAGCCATTCAGACTATTCGCGCGTTCACGCATAATAATCAGTCCGTAGTGATTTATCTTTTCGGGATTAGGCGTAATACCTTCACCATTATCATTAATTTGCAGTTCAACGATGCCATTATTAAGTGTTAATGCGACTTCAGCCCAGTTTGCATTCGCATGTTGCAGAATATTATTTAATGCTTCACGGACAATTTGCACCACATGAATACTTTGATGTGAATTAACACATTTTGCAGGTAACTGATAATCAAAATGGATAGCAAACCCTAAACGTTGATTAAATTCATTTATTGTATTTTCTAATGCGGCTAATAAGCCAGGCTCTGTCAATTTCAAGCGAAATGTGGTCAGTAATTCTCTTAACTGACGATAAGCCACATTTAGCTCTTCTCGCATCTCTTTTAGTAGTTTTTGACAGTTATCTGGCAAGGTTTCCGATTGCATTTGTAGATAACTGACCTGCATTTTTAAACATGATAGCGATTGAGCAATCGAATCATGTAATTCACGTGCAATCGCTGAACGCTCATCCATTAATAATAGCTGTTGTTGCTGTTCATTTTGTTGCTCCATGGCAAGCATTGCGGAAATTTGCTTAGTCAATAAGAGCATTAAATTATTCTGTTCGTCAGTAAGTACACTATTTTCCGGTAACTGCATTACGAATAAACCGTAGCGATGGATCTGATCGGTCAATTCCCAATGTAATAAGCGATTATTTAACGGTGTAGTGATGTTGGCATCTTCATTGCAACGCTCACAGTCTGGCGTTGGACAATATTCAGGGCGTGAGGAAGGGGCTAAGCTTATCTCATTAAATAATGTATGTTGATTATCTTCATATAGACGGATCTGCAAATAGCTATCAGGAATAATATGCTGTAGCTCTGCAAGGATCTGCCTTAAGCGAGCGCAAAGTGGCGCTTGGGAATGCAGTTGTTGACTTGAGTGATAAAGATAAGAGAGAACCTTATTTTTCTGTTGTAAATCATGGGTCTTTTCAATGACTCGTTGTTCTAATTCACTGTAGAGCGTCGATAGCTCTTCTGACATGGTGTTAAGTGCAATTCCTAGTGTGGCAATTTCATCATGGTGAGGACGAGGCCGAAAACGAGTTGAAAAATCACCATGTCCAATAGAATTAGCCATGGACATCAATTGTTGCCAAGGCAGTAATAAGCGACGACGAAAATGCCAAACAGAACCAAACAGCAGTAATAAGGTAAGAGCGGTAAAGATAAGTTGAGTATAAGCGACTAGGCGGATTTTTTGTTCAGTAAGTTGGTCAATACTTGATACTAATGTATCGAGTTGAGAAACAAAAAAGATAACTTCTTGTTTCGCATCATTAGGCTGTTTGGCTGCTGACAAAGTCGGTTTTAATGTCTCTTTCCAGTAATGAGTCAGTTGTACATATTGTGATTGCAGTGATGAGGTGCTTAATACTTGACGTAACTCTTTACTATCTAAATCATTTTCTAATTCTTGTAGATAATCACGGTGCTTATCATCAAGGGGTAAGGCTGAGAGTAAACGATAGCTTTGCATGCGCAGTGAGCCGGATTTATTAATGGCGTGGGCATTGCCTTGTACGCTTAAAATAATGTGGTTAGAAATAGCCATACCTACCACACCAAATAGTGTGAAAAGCAACATTAAAATAGCGATTTGATTAATAATTGAAAAGCGATAATGCCATTGAATGTTGTGCATTTTCATGATGTATTCCCAGTTTGATCTGGTCTATCTTGCCTTAAAAAACCGCTAAATAACATATACTCCAAAGGGAGTACCTCTAAATATCTAAGTATTGTAATGTGTTTAATAAAGAGTAAGTGATTTTACCTAATTTATTGATTTACATTTAAAATAGTCACGTAACCCTATTAATACTTAGGTATAAAACATAGATTTAGATGAAAAATCAAACAAAATCTTGCTTGATGCAGATCATGACTCGCAAACCCATCTCACCGTAAAAAGAAGCCAATTTAACCGTTAACCGAGGTTGTTATGGCACTTTCTCAACACCCAGAAAAAATGAAAAAAGGGGTGATCGAAAATTGGCATCCTGAAGATAAAGCTTTTTGGGAAAAAACTGGTCAAAAAATCGCATCGCGTAATTTATGGATTTCTGTTCCTTGTCTATTGCTATCCTTCTGCGTCTGGATGCTATTTAGTGCAGTCGCTGTCAATTTAAATAAGGTTGGCTTTAATTTTACCACTGATCAGCTATTTATGCTGACTGCTCTACCTTCTGTTTCAGGTGCGCTACTACGTGTCCCTTACTCTTTTGTTATTCCTATTTTTGGTGGTCGTCGTTGGACGGCTATTAGTACGGTATTTCTGATTATTCCTTGTCTCTGGCTAGGGTTTGCCGTGCAAGATCTCACGACATCTTATTCCACTTTTATCGTTATCTCTCTGCTGTGTGGTTTTGCTGGTGCAAACTTCGCATCGAGTATGGCAAATATCAGCTTCTTTTTTCCTAAAGCACACCAAGGCGGTGCATTAGGATTAAATGGCGGATTGGGTAACTTAGGTGTCAGCGTGATGCAATTAATCGCGCCTTTGGTTGTCAGTGTGGGCGTTTTTGCTATGTTTAGTGGCCCCGGTGTCGTTCAACCTGATGGCTCACGTTTATGGCTAGAGAATGCGGCGTGGATTTGGGTACCTTTCTTGCTTATCTTTACCTTTGCGGCTTGGTTTGGCATGAATGATCTGGCTGCTAATAAAGCTTCTTTAAGTCAACAGCTACCTGTTTTAAAACGTGGTCATCTTTGGTTACTCAGTATCCTCTATCTGTGCTCTTTTGGTTCTTTTATCGGCTTTTCTGCCGGGTTTGCAATGTTATCGAAAACCCAGTTCCCCGATATTGTCATTTTACATTATGCCTTCTTTGGTCCTTTACTTGGAGCATTAGCTCGCCCTGTGGGAGGTGCGCTATCTGATAAATTTGGTGGCATTAAAGTGACGCTTATCAACTTTATCATTATGGCTATTTTCTCAGTGCTCCTGTTCTTAACCCTACCGGAAAATGGTGCTGGTGGATCGTTTATTGCTTTCTATGGCGTGTTTATGGTGCTGTTTTTAACTGCAGGGCTAGGCAGTGGTTCAACATTCCAAATGATTGCCGTGGTATTTAGAAAAATCACTATTGATCGCATGAAGGCACAAGGGGCTTCAGATGAAGCTGCGCAAAAAGAAGCCGTAACAGAAAGTGCAGCTGCATTGGGTTTTATCTCTGCAATCGGTGCGATTGGTGGCTTCTTTATTCCTAAAGCCTTTGGTACATCCCTTGCGATGACGGGTTCACCTGCTGGGGCAATGAAAATCTTCGTTCTGTTCTATATCGCCTGCGTTCTGATCACTTGGTTGGTCTATGGACGTAAACACAATAAATAATAATGACGAATTATACGCAATGTGAGCGCGCTAACGCGCATTGGGAGAGTATCTGATGAGTAAATTTCTCGATAGATTCCGCTATTTTAAACAGCTTGGTGATACGTTTTCACAAGATCACGGGCAAGAGTTAAATGTTAATCGCGACTGGGAAAATAGTTATCGTAGCCGTTGGCAGCATGACAAAATCGTGCGTTCTACACATGGTGTTAACTGCACCGGATCATGTAGCTGGAAAATTTATGTTAAAAACGGCTTAGTAACATGGGAAACCCAGCAAACAGACTATCCACGAACTCGTCCTGATCTGCCTGATCATGAACCCCGTGGTTGTCCGCGTGGTGCGAGCTATTCATGGTATTTATATAGCGCTAACCGCGTTAAATACCCAATGGTGCGTAAACGTCTGATCAAATTATGGCGTGAAGCCAAAGCGCAACACGCTGATCCAGTTGATGCATGGGCATCGATTGTTAATGCTCCCGAAAAAACGAAAAGTTATAAACAAGCTCGTGGTCGTGGTGGTTTCGTTCGCTCTTCATGGTCTGAAGTGAATGAAATTATTGCTGCTTCTAACGTCTATACCGCTAAAACTTTTGGCCCAGATCGTATTATTGGTTTCTCACCTATTCCGGCAATGTCAATGGTGTCTTACGCCGCCGGTGCCCGCTATTTATCTCTTATTGGTGGTGCTTGCTTAAGTTTTTACGATTGGTATTGTGATTTACCACCTGCCTCACCAATGACTTGGGGGGAGCAAACAGATGTGCCAGAGTCAGCTGACTGGTATAACTCTTCTTATCTGATTGCATGGGGTTCAAACGTACCTCAAACCCGTACGCCAGATGCTCACTTTTTTACTGAAGTTCGTTATAAAGGCACCAAAACGGTAGCAGTAACACCTGATTATGCTGAAATTGCTAAACTGTGTGACCAGTGGTTAAACCCAAAACAAGGTACAGATAGCGCCATGGCAATGGCGATGGGACACGTTATTCTTAACGAATTCCACGTTAAACGCCAAACTGAATACTTTAGTAACTATGTGCGCACTTACACTGACATGCCAATGTTAGTGATGTTAGATAAGCATGATTCTGGCAAATTAGTTGCGGGTCGCATGCTACGTGCCGCTGATTTAGTGAACAATCTCGATCAGGAGAAAAATCCAGAATGGAAAACCATTGCTATTGATGAGAAAACACAGCAATTGGTCGCTCCTCAAGGTTCAATGGGTTTTCGTTGGGAAGGCGCTGCCAAATGGAATCTAGAGCCTAAAGACGGTAAGAGTGGCGAAGAAGTCACTTTACAATTGGGTCTTTTAGAAAACCATGATGATGTGGTTGACGTTGCATTTCCTTACTTTGGTGGCATCAAGAGTGAATACTTTGAAGGTGTTGCCCTTGATGATGTTCTCGTTCATAGACTGCCAGCAAAACGCATTACTCTTGCCAATGGCGAAGAAAAATATGTCACTACCGTTTATGACTTATTACTGGCTAACTATGGTGTCGATCGTGGTTTAAATGATGAAAACTGTGCGACAAACTATGATGAGATCAAAGCCTATTCACCCGCATGGGCTGAACAAGTAACAGGGGTTAGCCGTCAAGATATTATCCGCATTGCACGTGAATTTGCTGATAATGCAGAAAAAACACATGGTCGTTCAATGGTGATTGTCGGTGCGGGCATTAACCATTGGTATCACATGGACATGACCTACCGTGGCATTATCAATATGCTGATCTTCTGTGGTTGTATTGGCCAAAGTGGTGGTGGATGGGCTCACTATGTGGGACAAGAAAAACTGCGTCCACAAACAGGTTGGTTGCCATTAGCTTTTGGTCTGGATTGGCAGCGTCCACCTCGTCATATGAATAGCACGTCATTTTTCTATAATCATTCAAGTCAATGGCGCTATGAAACGGTATCACCGACAGAATTACTATCACCTTTAGCAGATAAATCACGCTTTAGCGGTAGCTTAATTGATATGAATGTGCGTTCGGAGCGTATGGGGTGGTTACCGTCAGCACCGCAATTAAACGTTAACCCATTATCTATTACCAAGAAAGCTCAACAAGCTGGCGTCAGTGCAACGGATTATACCGTTAATGCTCTGAAATCAGGTGAGATCCGTTTTGCATCAGAGCAACCGGATAATCCGCAAAACTTCCCTCGTAACTTATTTATCTGGCGTTCTAATTTATTGGGATCTGCAGGTAAAGGGCATGAATATTTACTGAAATATCTATTAGGGACGGAAAATGGATTACAAGGTAAAGATTTAGGTGAACAAGGCCAAGTTAAGCCACAAGAAGTGGAATGGCAAGATAAAGGCGGTGAGGGTAAGGTCGATTTAGTGGTGACTTTAGACTTTCGTATGTCAAGTACCTGTCTGTTCTCCGATATCGTGTTACCAACCGCCACATGGTATGAAAAAGATGATATGAATACCTCGGATATGCATCCATTTATTCATCCATTAACCGCCGCGGTAGATCCCGCTTGGGAGTCTAAAACCGATTGGGAAATTTATAAAGGTATTGCTAAAACCTTCTCTAAATTGTGTGTCGGTCATTTAGGGGTTGAAACCGATTTAGTGACACAGCCAATACAGCATGACTCCGCGGCTGAAATGGCACAACCATTTGATGTCAAAGATTGGAAAAAAGGTGAATGTGACCTTATCCCGGGGAAAACTGCACCGCATCTTATTCCTGTGGAGCGTGATTATCCAAATACCTATGCTCGTTTTACCTCACTTGGGCCGTTAATGGATAAATTAGGTAATGGCGGTAAAGGGATCGGTTGGAATACACAGACAGAAGTTGATTTCCTGAAAAAACTTAATCGCGTTCGTCATGAGGGTGTGGCAAAAGGGCGCCCGGCGATTGAAACCGCAATTGATGCAGCCGAAGTTATCCTCTCTTTAGCACCTGAAACGAATGGTCAAGTGGCGGTAAAAGCGTGGGATGCTCTAAGTAAAGTGACAGGACGCGATCACACTCATTTAGCTAAAGTAAAAGAAGATGAGAAAATTCGTTTCCGCGATATCGTTGCTCAACCTCGTAAGATCATTTCAAGTCCTACATGGTCTGGTCTGGAAGATGAGCATGTCTCTTATAACGCTTGTTATACCAATGTTCACGAGATGATCCCTTGGCGTACTTTAAGTGGCCGTCAGCAGTTATATCAAGATCATGAGTGGATGCGTGCTTATGGCGAAAGTTTAGTGGTTTATCGTCCACCTATTGATACTAAGGCAATCGAAGCAGTGAAAGGTAAAAAACCGAACGGCTTCCCAGAAAAAGCGCTGAACTTCCTGACGCCTCACCAAAAATGGGGTATTCACTCAACGTATAGCGATAACTTACTGATGTTAACCCTCGGTCGTGGTGGCCCTGTGGTTTGGCTGAGTGAAGATGATGCTAAAGAGATGGGTATTAGTGATAACGATTGGGTTGAAGCATACAACAGTAATGGTGCGTTAACCGCAAGAGCGATTGTGAGCCAACGTATTCCTGATGGCATGATTTATATGTATCACGCACAAGAGCGCCAAATAAACCTACCAGGCTCTGAAATAACTGGAATGCGTGGCGGTATTCATAATTCCGTGACGCGTGTTTGCCCTAAACCGACCCATATGATTGGTGGATACGCTCAGTTGGCTTATAGCTTTAACTACTATGGAACTGTGGGCTCTAACCGCGATGAATTTGTTGTGGTACGTAAGATGAAACAGATTGATTGGCTTGATGGTGAAGGCGATGCTTATCAACAAACCCTGAATGGACAGGAGAAGGCATAATGAAAATTCGTTCACAAGTCGGTATGGTACTGAACCTCGACAAATGTATCGGTTGCCATACCTGTTCAGTAACCTGTAAAAATGTTTGGACCAGTCGTGAAGGTGTGGAATACGCTTGGTTTAATAATGTTGAAACTAAACCGGGTACAGGGTATCCGCAAAATTGGGAAGATCAAGAGAAGTGGAAAGGCGGCTGGATCAAAAATATTAAAGGTAAGTTAGTACCAAGAATGGGTAACCGTGTTGGGCTATTATCAAAGATTTTTGCCAACCCAGATGTGCCAGCATTAGATGATTATTATGAGCCATTTGATTATGACTATGAGCATTTAAAAAATGCCCCAGAAGGCTCATTACCCACCGCACGTCCTCGTTCGTTGATAACAGGTCAGCGTATGACCAAGATCGAAAAAGGCCCAAACTGGGAAGATGATTTAGGGGGCGAATTTAGCAAACGTGCTGCGGATAAAAACTTCGCCAATATGCAAAAAGAGATGTATGGGCAGTTTGAAAATACATTTATGATGTATTTACCTCGTTTATGTGAACACTGCTTAAATCCTGCTTGTGTCGCGACCTGTCCAAGTGGTGCGATTTATAAACGTGCTGAGGATGGTATTGTGCTTATCGATCAAGATAAGTGTCGTGGTTGGCGCATGTGTTTAACAGGGTGTCCATACAAAAAAATCTACTTTAACTGGAAAAGCGGTAAGTCAGAAAAATGTATTTTCTGTTATCCGCGCATCGAATCAGGTCAACCAACCCTATGCTCAGAAACCTGTGTTGGACGTATTCGTTATCTTGGTGTGATGCTGTATGACGCAGATAAAATTTCACAAGCCGCCAGTGCTGATAATGAAAAAAACTTATACCAAAGTCAATTAGATATCTTTTTAGATCCCTTCGATCCTGAAGTTATTAAAGCTGCAGAAGAGCAAGGTATTCCATTAAGTGTGATTGATGCAGCCCAACGTTCGCCAGTTTATAAAATGGCGGTGGATTGGAAGCTGGCATTACCATTACACCCTGAATATCGTACTTTACCTATGGTGTGGTATGTGCCACCTCTGTCACCTATTCAATCTGCGGCTGATGCAGGAGTGTTGCCACATACGGGAGTATTACCGGATGTAGAAAGTTTACGTATTCCTGTCCAATATTTGGCTAACTTGCTGACCGCAGGCGATACAGCGCCAGTGTTATTAGCATTAAAAAGAATGTTGGCAATGCGCCATTATAAACGCGCAGAAACGGTAGAAGGTAAAACCGATTTGACAGCATTAGAGCAAGTGGGATTAACCGAAGCACAGGCACAAGAGATGTATCGCTATTTGGCGATTGCCAATTATGAAGATCGCTTTGTTATTCCTTCTAGCCATCGTGAGTTAGCAAGAGAAGCTTTTCCTGAGCGTAACGGCTGTGGTTTTAGTTTTGGTGATGGTTGTCATGGCAGCGAGAGTAAATTTAATCTGTTTAATAGCCATCGTATTGATGCCATCGATATCACTTCCAAAACCCCTCAAGATGAGCGCCGTTCTGAGGAGAAAATATGATGATCTCTTTGAAAGTTATTTCTCTGTTATTGGATTATCCCAGCGAAGATCTCTGGGAACATCGTAATGAGATCATTGATGCATTGCAGGAAGCTGACGAGCTTCCTGTCACGCAAGTCGCAAAATTAATGGCGTTTATTCGTGAACTCACGCAACAAGATCTGCTGGATGCACAAGCGAATTACAGTGAGATTTTTGATCGAGGTAGAGCGAGATCGCTATTGTTATTTGAACATGTACATGGTGAATCGCGTGATCGTGGTCAGGCAATGGTTGATCTGCTTAATCAGTATCAACAAGCAGGGATCACCTTAAGTAGTCGTGAATTGCCTGATTACTTACCTACTTACCTTGAGTATTTAACGCTATTGCCTACCGATGAAAGTATTGAAGGGCTTAATAATATTGCCCCTATTTTGGCATTGCTGAGTGAGCGTTTAAAACAGCGAGGCAGTGATTATCACGCTCTTTTTGATGTATTGCTTTGTCTCTCACAAAGTGAGTTAGACGCTTCACAACTGGCGGCTCAAGTAGAAAAAGAGCCTGTAGATGATACGCCGGCTGCATTAGATGCCGTATGGGAAGAAGAGCAAGTGACGTTTCTAGGTGAAAGTGCGCAATGTGGTAGTAACAATATTAGCCAGCATCAGCGACGTTTTGCGCAAGAAACGCCTGTTCAATATCTCAATGTCGGTAATTCGCTAGATATGGGAGCACAAAAATGAATTACGTTAATATGTTGTTTTTTGATATCTACCCCTATATTGCTGGTGCTGTTTTTCTTATCGGTAGTTGGTTACGTTATGATTATGGTCAATATACATGGCGTGCAGGCTCCAGTCAGATGTTAGACAAGAAAAACATGCGACTTGCTTCGAACTTATTCCATATTGGTATTATCGGCATTTTTGCAGGTCATTTTCTGGGGATGTTAACGCCACACTGGATGTATCAATCTTTTCTACCAATTGAATATAAACAAATTATGGCGATGGTTGGTGGTGGTACTTGTGGTGTGTTAATGCTGATTGGCGGCATTATGCTGTTAAAACGTCGTTTGACGAATGCACGAGTAAGAGCAACATCGTCATTTGGTGACATCATGATCTTAACCTTGCTGGTTGTCCAAGTTGCACTCGGCTTACTGACTATCCCATTCTCTGCACAGCATATGGATGGTAGTGAGATGATGAAGCTGGTGGCATGGGCGCAAGCTATTGTGACATTCCATGGCGGTGCTTCGGCAAATCTTGAAGGTGTTGCACTTATTTTTAAATTGCACATATTCCTAGGTATGACGATTTTTTTATTGTTCCCATTCTGCCGTTTAGTTCATATTTGGAGCGTGCCAATTGAGTATCTAACGCGCCGTTACCAAATTGTTCGTAATCGACACTAAAGGTATTTTTCTCCTGAGTTGATTTGAGACTTTTAATTGCGCTTATCTCACCCCCGCCCGCGGGGGTTTTTTTTAACTTAAACAAATTTTTTGAATGCTTAAAGCAATAATC
>NZ_CAWQOK010000048.1:0-57618 GCF_963896075.1 Proteus sp. G4415 | reverse complement strand
ACTTCTTTATCTTTATTAACAATCATAAAGTCTCTATTACTATTGCTTATAAGTAAAGATAAATCTTTTATTCCTAAAGAAATATCATCTTTTCCCAAAGAGATGTTTTTTTTATTCCCTATAGAGAGCACAAAAGTTTTATATTCATCATCTTTTCCAAATAATTTCATTGTCATTTAATCTCTTAAACTCTGTTTATGTTCTAAAATAATTACATAATTAACACCTATATTATTTCAATAAAAAAACACTCTTAGCTGATGCATAAGAGTGTTTTCTAATTTAGTCAAAAATAATTTATTTTTCAGTTGTACCTATAGACCGAATATATTCATCCATTTCAGTTTTTAAATTATCAGACTTAGGGCCAAAAATTGCTTGAATACCGGATCCAACCACCACAACACCAGCCGCTCCCAGTCTTTTCAGCTCATCACGATCGACCTTATCAATCTCTTTTACACCAATACGCAAGCGTGTAATACAAGCATCTAAGCTACTGATATTATCTTTACCACCGAAAGCAGCGACTAAAGATTGTCCCATCGCACTTTTATCCGCTTGTTTCGCGTTTTTATCTTCTACTTCTCGCCCTGGGGTTTTCAGGTTGAGTTTCACGATTAAGAAACGAAAAATAGAGTAATAAGTTATCGCATAAAGTATACCAATAATTGGGAATAGATACAGTTTACTGCTATTGCCACTCAATACGATAAAGTCGATTAAGCCATGAGAAAAACTTGTACCGTCACGCATACCTAACAAGATACAAATAACAAATGCTAAACCGGCAAGAATGGCATGAATAACATAAAGAATAGGTGCTACGAACATAAATGAGAATTCAATTGGCTCTGTGATCCCTGTTAAAAAGGCAGTCAATGCCGCAGAAATCATGATCCCACCAACTTTTACACGGTTTTCAGGGCGTGCTGTATGCCAAATAGCAATGGCTGCCGCGGGTAGACCAAACATTTTAAATAGGAAGCCACCTGATAACATCCCCGCAGTTGGATCACCTGCCATATAACGTGGAATATCACCGTGGAACACTTGTCCTGCGCTATTTACATACTCACCCACTTGCATTTGGAATGGTACATTCCAGATATGATGCAGACCAAATGGCACTAACGCACGCTCAACAACACCATAAATACCAAATGCAACGGCTGGATTTTGATACGCAGCCCACTCAGAAAAACGTTGAATAGCAGTACCAATAGGAGGCCAAATAAAGGATAAAAGAATACCGACAAAAATCGCAATCAGCCCAGAAATAATAGGTACAAAACGTTTACCTGCAAAGAAGCCTAAATATTCAGGAAGTTTAATACGATAAAAGCGGTTAAACATTGATGCGGCAATAATACCGGCAATGATCCCACCGAGTACCCCCGTATCAGTTAAACGTTGTATTTCAACACTATCAGGAGATAATCCTAAGACCCAAGGTGCCACCACCAGCATGGTTTTTGACATAATGCCATAGGCAACGACGGACGCAAGAGCTGAGACACCATCATTATTGGTAAAACCTAACGCCACACCAATAGCAAAAATCAGTGGCATATTAGAGAAAACCGAGCCCCCCGCTTCTGCCATCACTTGAGAAACAGAGACAGGGATCCATGATAGTCCCGCAGACCCAACCCCTAGTAAGATACCGGCAATAGGTAGCACAGATACCGGTAACATTAAGGATTTTCCAATTTTTTGTAAAACAACAAATAGGTTTTTAAACATCAAGCAGACTCCCGAATATGGGTTGTATGTGTTATAAGTTTTTTATTTGTTTAAAGTTAAGGTAGGTTTATTCAATTAACTTATCTAATAATAAGCTCTATTTATTTTACATCATAAAATAAATCCATTATTGAATATATGATAGCTGTCACGTTTCAGTTCATATCTTTTATCAATAAAAGTAACTTTTTATATTACAACCAGTTATTGAGGAATAAATATTGCGCAAACTACCAAAACTTAAGTAAATAAGTCTTGATAGTCACGACAGGTAAGCAATATTCAAATATCAGAAAGTACAAAATGGTGAGCTAAATCCTCACCGAATTGCTCTAATTCGGGCTTTAGACCACGCCAGCCAAACTGATTAATCAGATGTTGCCATGGCAGATCCCACTTCGCTGTTAAGTTAAGTGGTTGTTGAGTGATCGGATGAATTAAGTTTAGCTGACTTGCGTGTAACATCAAACGATGTGATTGAAAATGATTTACGACCCCACGATTTTGTCGTAAATCGCCATGGGCTGTATCCCCAATAATAGGGTGACGAATATGAGACATATGACGGCGCAATTGATGCTTACGCCCCGTTTCAGGACGTAATTCCAATAAGCTAAAACGCGATGTTGGATAGCGCCCTATCGCCACTTCTTTTTCCACTTTTGCAAGTGGCACACAATGCGTAATACAGTGTTGAATTTTAGGAGGTTGAGAGGCAAATTTGTCAGCGATTTTGTCATGCTCTTCAACAAGTGGACTATCAATTATCATTGGCTCTTCAACATAGCCACGCACAACTGCATGATACACTTTCTCCATTTGATGTTGTTCAAAACAGACTGAAAGTGTTCTTGCAACCTCGGAAGAGAGCGCCATTAATAGCACTCCGGATGTGGGTCTATCTAAACGATGAACAGGAAAAACATGCTGACCAATTTGATCTCTTAATGTTTGCATCACAAACACGGTTTCATGCCTATCAAGCCAACTGCGGTGAACAAGCCAGCCCGCCGGTTTATTCACCGCCACAAGATATTCATCTTGATAAATAATATCTAGCATCATTGACCTTATTGCTTAAATAACGCATCAAGTTCACGAAGGTGATTGAGTAAATCCACATAATCACGCGTCTCATCGTCCTTAAATGCTTCTTCATAATAAGGTGCGATAGCAAAAGCCGTCGGCAATGCCATACCACTGTCAATAAGAGAAGATAAACGAGGGATCAGAACCCATTGCAACCATTCATGCGCCTCCATTGTATCAATACAAAAAGGCTCTGAGCTTGCAAAAGCCTCATCATTAGGCGCATCCAATTGCCATAACCCTATGTTTTTCATCTCTTCTTCAATTAATAACAGTCTTGCTAAAATGTGTTGTTCTGAGGTCATTGTTTATTCCTTACATAAAAACAGAATAAGCATAACATTGGGGCTGAAAGAGTGAAAAACAAATAGAAAATAAAGGGGCCGTAGCCCCTTTAGACAAGAAGATATGATTATCTAATATAATACCTGCATCCTAGCAGAACCGTTTTATTGTCATCTGTCATCCATGATGATGAAAGTCTATATCTTGTATTAATGGAAATATCCTATTTCCTACATCCTTGATTACTTTCTTTATCACGGTTACCAAATAATCCCTTAGTTGGCGGAGGTAGAATGCCAATAATTGGTTAGTGAAACAACCCACAAAACAAAGGTAATCAATAAAGAAAAACCATCACGAAAAACAATGTATGATTAATCCATTGAAATTATTTAACAAACAAAAAAATCATTACGCAACATTTGCATTTAGTAAGCTAAAGACACTCTTTTTGTAAGATATATCTCACAGAAAAAATAGCTAAATGATTACCTTACTTATCAAAAACAGGGGTTAATTTTGTTAAAAATAGTGATAAATTATCTGCAAGCACTTCCCTTTTCTTTTGACCAAAAGTTTCTAGTATTACTTCACCTGAAAGATTACATACAGAAATAATATCGTTTTCAGACGCTGTTGTACCGATAAACAAAGTCGGGGTAAGCTTCAATCGTTTTTGTGTCACAAGATGTCCGATCATGTTCTCTTGTAGGCGAATAAAATCCTCTTCACTCCAAATTTGAAGCAGAGTAAAGTTGAGCGAATCAAAACGGACTTGCATATCACCAGCATATTGCGTAGTAAAATAGTCATGTAATTCAGGGCGAATAATAATTCCCATCGCTTTTTCAACTTTTTCTAATTTATCTCGACCCTTAAAAGGCTGTGGTAACCAATAAACCACATTATCTCCGGTACGAGAAATACAAGGAGAAGGAACACCATAAAGCTCATGGCTGGCAGGAGGAAACCCTGACTCTTGTTGCCATAAATCAACATAATTTTGCGTAAGCTGTTTTAATTCAGTGGAAATATCATTCATCGTTATCATCGTCTGTAGGCATAAAAAAGAGAAATATATCCCTTATGTTACCTGATAATACCGGTAATTTTGAGCGCCAATAATAAAGCGTTCATATACTCTTGATATTTCGCTAGTATAATCACGGCTCTTTCCATTTTTTGATGACATTAGGATATCGATTATGTCTTTATATCAGGGAGATAAGGCTCTCGAAGCACTATCATTAGGCAAAGAAACACAATACCACACACACTATGATGCGAGTCTATTACAAGGTGTACCTCGTCGCTTAAATCGAGATTCACTCTCTTTAACTGCTGACAATCTACCTTTTCATGGTGGTGATATCTGGACAATGTATGAGCTATCTTGGCTCAACAGCCAAGGCTTACCTCAAGTGGCTATTGGCCATGTAGAATTAGATGCAACGACAGAAAATCTCATCGAATCAAAAAGCTTTAAGCTCTATCTCAATAGCTTTAATCAAACTCGTTTTGAAAATTGGCACATTGTTGAAGAAACATTACTCAAAGATTTAACTGCTTGTGCTAAAGGCAGGGTGCATCTAACGCTTTACCCACTTTCCCATTTTACCTCACAGCCTATTGTCGATTTTGTAGGAGAGTGCATTGATAACCAACCTATTGAAATTGATAATTACCAATTCGATAGCCAATGGTTAAACGGATCAACAACAGATACACTGGTTGAGGAGACGCTTGTTAGTCATCTGCTAAAATCAAATTGCCTGATCACGCACCAACCTGATTGGGGATCTGTGATGATCCAATATAAAGGCAAAAAAATCGACCGTGAAAAACTACTACGCTATCTTGTATCCTTTAGACAGCATAATGAATTTCACGAGCAGTGTGTTGAGCGAATATTCCACGATATTATGACATTTTGTTCACCAGACACATTAACGGTTTATGCAAGATACACTCGCCGTGGAGGATTAGATATTAATCCTTGGCGTAGTAATTGTGAGTTTGTTCCAGAAACTGGTCGCTTAGCCAGACAATAACGTGAATAATGCCTGTATGTTAATATGATCTATGTTATACAGAGATCAGTTGCACTTCAGTTTGTTATTTCGGGAGAAAAAGGAGTCCTACGTGATAACTCATGTCAGCCCATTAGGTTCCATGGATCTGCTTTCACAGCTAGAAGTTGATATGCTTAAAAGAACAGCCAGCAGTGATCTTTATCAACTGTTTCGTAACTGTTCACTTGCAGTTCTCAACTCTGGTAGCCTTACTGATAGTAGTAAAGAACTGTTATCTAAATACCAAGATTTTGATATTAACGTACTGCGTCGCGAACGTGGTGTAAAATTAGAGCTAGTTAATCCCCCAGAAGATGCCTTTGTTGATGGAAAAATTATTCGCTCTCTACAAGCAAACCTATTTGCTGTACTGCGCGATATTTTGTTTGTGCATGGGCAAATAACCACGGCAAAACGCGACCTACATTTAAACCTTGAAAACAGCGCCCATATAACAAACACCATTTTCTCTATCTTACGTAATGCAAGAGCGCTGCATATCGATGAAGATCCAAATATGATCGTTTGCTGGGGCGGACACTCCATCAATGAAACAGAGTATCTTTACGGTAGAAAAGTCGGTAATGAATTAGGGTTACGCGAACTGAATATCTGTACTGGGTGTGGACCTGGGGCTATGGAAGCTCCCATGAAAGGCGCTGCAGTGGGGCACGCTCAACAACGTTATAGAAATAGCCGTTTTATTGGTGTTACAGAGCCATCAATCATCGCCGCAGAGCCACCAAATCCTCTGGTTAATGAACTTATCATTATGCCAGATATTGAAAAACGTCTGGAAGCTTTTGTTCGTATTGCCCACGGCATTATTATTTTCCCAGGGGGCGTAGGAACCGCAGAAGAGCTACTCTATCTACTTGGTATTCTGATGTCACCAGAAAACCAAGAACAAGTACTGCCACTGATTTTAACGGGTCCTAAAGAGAGTGCAGACTATTTCCGAGTACTCGATGATTTTATTGTTAATACCTTAGGTGAAGATGCACGACGTCATTATCAAATCATCGTCGATGATGCGGCTGAAGTGGCTCGTATTATGAAGAAATACATGCCATTGGTAAAAGATAACCGTCGTAGCACAGGGGATGCTTACAGCTTTAATTGGTCAATAAAAATTAATGCGGACTTACAACATCCTTTCGAGCCAACTCATGAAAATATGGCATCACTTAATTTAAGCACGCATCAATCTCCTGAAAAACTGGCGGCTGATTTACGCCGTGCATTTTCCGGTATTGTCGCAGGTAACGTAAAAGAAGTGGGAATGAAGGCGATAGAAGCTCATGGCCCTTATAAAATTCACGGTGAAAGCGATATTATGCGCCGTATGGATATTTTATTGGCGGGGTTTGTCGAACAACATCGTATGAAGCTACCTGGTGGTAGTGCCTATCAACCTTGTTACGAGATCATCAGCTAATTAATTATGGTACATTTGCTGATCATTGATGCATTAAACCTGATCCGCCGTATTCATGCGGCATCAGGTTCTTCATGCCTGACAGTGTGTGAACATAGCGTGAATCAATTGCTTAATCACACACAGCCTACTCACGCGGTTGCTGTTTTTGATGAAGATGATAGGGAAAATAGCTGGCGCCATCAGTTATTGCCGGAATATAAAGCAGGCCGCTCGCCGATGCCGGCTGATCTGCACCAACAGCTTCCAGAAATTAAAGCAATGCTACTTAACTTAGGTATAAAAAGCTGGCATTCAGGAGGCGATGAAGCGGATGATGTGGCCGCAACTTTGGCAACAAAAGTCGCTCAAGCCGGACATAATGTGACCATTATTTCAACAGATAAAGGTTATTGCCAATTACTTTCCCCTGCCATACGTATTCGTGACTATTTCCAAAAACGCTGGCTCGATCTTGAATTTATTAATCAAGAGTTTGGTGTTAAACCGACACAATTAACTGATTATTGGGGATTAACAGGCGTTAGTAGCAGTAAAGTTTCCGGTGTCCCCGGTATTGGTCCTAAAAGTGCAACAGAACTTTTGCAACTTTATCCTAATTTAGAGTCACTGTATCAACACATTGATGAAGTGCCAAAAAAATGGCAAACCAAATTGAGTGATAATAAAGAAGTTGCTTTTATTAGCCGCCAAATCACCACACTTCGCACTGATATTAAGCTAAACGGTAATTTACAACAGTTACGTTTAAAATAGTTTAATCAATAAAAAGGCTAACGCTCTGTAATCGAGAATTAGCCTGTTGATAATTTATTCATCAAAAGATGAACTTAACGCTGTGAAGTTAAAACTCGCGATCAGGACGATAAGCAGCCCAGATATTTTGGATATGTACCGTGATCTCTTCTCTGTCATGATACAAATGCTTAGCCTGAATTTTAGCATTAATGCCTTTCTCAGCTAATTCAGCTCTAATTTTATCAAGGATATGCGCAACTTCTTCATAACGCTTTTTCATCGGTAATTTTAAGTTGAATATTGCTTCACGACACCATTCATTAACTATCCACGTTGTCATTAATGCAGCCACTTTGGCAGGCTTCTCAACCATATCACACACCAGCCAAGTAATATTCTTTGACGTCGGCTCAAACTTAAAGCCATCAGCTTGATGGTGGCGCACTTGTCCTGTTTCCATTAAAGAAGGAGCCATAGGACCATTATCAACGGCATGCACCATCATGCTACGTTTAACTAATTGGTAAGTCCATCCTCCGGGACACGCCCCAAGATCAACCGCACTCATCCCACTGGCTAAGCGCTCTTCCCACTCTTCATAAGGAATAAAAACATGGAACGCTTCTTCAAGTTTTAAAGTTGAACGACTTGGTGCATCTGCTGGGAATTTTAAGCGGGGGATCCCCATATAGAATGGCGAGTTATTAAAGCTATAGGAATAGCCCACGTAACAACATCCCGGAGCAATAAAAAAGACATGGATCACCGGACGGCTATAATTTTCAACTTTTAATAAAATCTTTTCTTTACGTAATTGATTACGCAAAGGAACAGTGAATTTGCGGCAAAATTTTAATAACTCTTTGCTTTCATTGGTATCAGCGACTTCAACACGTAATTCACCTGCTTTTTCTGTACTACCTTTTAGCTGGTCAATAATGGGAGTAATACGATCTTCTGGTGGTAAGTTCTTTAATAATTCACCACAAACAAATAATTGGCGTGCGAAGATAAGTCCTCTAAAATCCACATCACGAGCAATTTTATCTGCATCACCTTCTTGATAGCATTCAAAAATGACGTAACCACTTCCCTCTTTCACTCGAGAAAAGCCATAAACACCTATTTGTCCTGCCTTATCCGTTATCTCCGCCGCGCACTCTTTTTCAAAACCAGGGCGACAATATAATGCTACTTTATTCATGGCGAGATGCCGGTGTCCTTAGACGCAAAGCGCCAATAAAAATTAAAATCCAACCAATAAGAAAACTAAATCCACCAATTGGCGTAAAATAAGATAATAACCTAACCTGTGTTAGCGCCATACAATAAAGGCTACCACTGAAAAGTAAAATGCCTAAACCAAAGAAAATACCTGCCCAATAAAGCCATAAAATGGTTTTGCGCATTAATATCGCCGCTAACCCTACAAGTAGTAAAGTATGTACGATTTGATAACGCATAGCTAACTGAATATATTCCCAATGCTGTGGCGATAAATGAGGGGCTAATTTATGGGTAGCGAATGCCCCAAAAGCCACATAAAAAAAACCACTGATTGCGGAAAACATAAGCAATGTACGACTATTCACTGTTTATTCCTTCCTGTTAGGAGCTAATTTACCTAAACAAATATTAAGAAGTTGCCAATAATCCTAATTTTTCCTGTTCATTTGCCGCTTGAGATAAAATCCATTGACGGAAAGCAGCAATTTTTCCTAATTCAGCCTGACTGTCTTGGCAAACTAAATAAAAGGCATTTTTACTGACAAGCACATCTTGAAAAGGCCTAACTAATCGACCTGATTCAATTTCACTGCGAGCCATAACATTATTAACTAATGCAACACCTTGTCCGTGTACTGCAGCCTGTATCACCATAGAGCTATGGCTAAAGATAGGCCCTTGTTGCACATTAATCTGGTTTTGGATCTCCAATTGACGAACATAAGCTTGCCAATCACGACGCGATGTATCATGTAACAGTGTATGATAAATCAGATCGGACGGGGTTTTTAGTGGTTTTTCACCTGTCAGCAAAGAAGGAGCACAAACCGGAATTAAATATTCGGCGTAAAGACGATCAGTACGCAATCCAGTCCAGTTCCCGCGGCCATAAAAAATAGCCACATCCACATCATCAGCAAGCTTATCTTCTTCGCGATCAACCGCCTGAATACGAACATCAATCCCCGGATAAGCCTGATTAAACCCTGATAACCTCGGTACTAACCACTGAATAGCAAAACTCGGCGACAAGCTCACTGTTAAAGCCCCTTTTGCGCTTCGCGCAAGTAATTTTCTTGTCGCTTCATTAATTGAAGAGAAAATTTCTTTGATATCAAGATAATAACTTTGACCTTCTTCGGTCAGTAACAAAGAACGATTGCGTCTTCTAAATAATTTTAGTCCAAGAAATTCTTCTAATGTTTTAATTTGATGGCTAACCGCTGCTTGAGTCACGAATAATTCTTCAGCCGCTTTAGTAAAACTTAAATGACGTGCTGCCGAATCAAAAACTCTAAGGGCATTTAGTGGAGGTAAACGTTTAGACATATTCTGTTGTGAAACCCCTATTTTGGCTGTTGGTAAACCCTAACGTTAGTTATTAGTTTTTTTTATGCGAAGCATTATAATTTGTCCCTTGATGATTAGCCAGTAAATACCTATAGTACTCGCACTTCCTAAGCCGGAACGAAAAGTTGTGTAGTAGTAATACTGCAAAACTTTTGGCTTTGTGGTTGTGATGTTGTGTTTGCAAGTTGTCTGGAAATTCCAGACTTTGTAGCTGATGCTACTGTTTTTTTTCACTTCCTGTACATTTACCCTGTCTGTCCATAGTGATTTTATAATGCACCGCCAAGGCGGTGCTTTTTTTATATATTACTTTTCTCTAACTTCGCAACGCTGACGGACTGCACATCCTATTTTTATGCTAAATGCGCACCTACTTAGCTATTATTATGCTAAAAAAGTGCAACATCTTTTCCCCATAGGCAATAACAGCGCTCAGTAGATAAACATCTATTCCATTTTCGATGCTATAAACAAGCTCACCTTTATCGTGTTACCATAAAAATCTATCGCAATTCACAGTAAACAAATTAGCAATTTCATTATAAATAAATATTATTAACCGTATAATCTCGCGGTTAGATTTTTACTTACTATAACGGCGTTTTCTAGACTGACTAACACAAGCTCATTATGAAACCATTTTCCCCTACTGTTTTTCGCCAACAATTTCCTGCTATTGCGGAAAATATTGTTTATCTTGATAGTGCGGCTACCGCGTTAAAACCTGTAGCTATGATTGAAGCTTCAGATGAATTTTATCGCCATAGCTCAGCGACGGTTCACCGTAGCCAATATCAACAAGCTAAAAAGATGACACAACACTTTGAGCAAGCACGTCAGCAAGTCGCTCAATTACTTAACGTCGCAGATAGCGATACTATTATTTGGACGCAAGGCACCACTGGCTCACTTAATCTTATTGCTCAAGGCTATTTCCGCCCACGATTACAAGCCGGTGATGAAATTATTGTTAGCGAACAAGAGCATCACGCCAATCTTATTCCTTGGTTAATGTTAGCAGAGCAGACTGGGGCCAAAATTATTCGCTGGCCGATTGAAGATAACTTTTTACCTTCAATCGCCACACTGACGACATTACTTACGGCAAGAACAAGAGTAGTGGCAATAAGCCAAATGTCGAATATCACCGGTGCACAAATCGCCTTAGATAAAGTTTCTCAATGTGTACATCAATATGATGACTGTTTACTCGTGGTTGATGGTGCACAAGGCATAGCTCATCATGCAACGGATATCAGCGCCCTTGATATCGATTTTTATGCTTTCTCTGCCCATAAATTATATGGTCCCAATGGCCTTGGCGTATGTTATGGAAAGCGCGAACTTTTAGAAGTGATGTCTGCGTGGCAAGGGGGCGGAAAAATGTTAACCACGGCAAGCTTTAACGGTTTTGTACCCGCGGCTATTCCTCATCGCTTTGAAGCAGGCACCCCTAACATAGCTGCTGTAATTGCTTTTTCAGCAACATTAGATTGGTTACAAACGCAAGATATGGCGCAAGCCAATCAATACGCCTTAACTCTGGCAGATAAAGCACAGGCGCGTCTTGAGCAACTGGAGGGTTTTATCAGCTACCGCGCGCCTCATTCACCGGTACTCGCTTTTAATTTTGAGGGTATTCATCACAGTGATTTAGCGGCATTAATCGCGGAACAAGGTATTGCTTTACGCACAGGGCAACACTGCGCACAACCCTTAATCGATGCTTTAACCATCTCTGGCTGTTTACGCGCTTCTTTTATGCCATATAATCAACTTTCTGATATTGATAGGTTAGTTGATGCGGTTAAATTCGCACTGTCCTTATTAAAAGATGAAGATTAAATATGAGTAATAATACACAACACCCTTTTGGTCATGACATTACCTTAGATGGATTATTTCAAGACTTCCAGAAATCTAAATCATGGGAAGATAAATATCGTCAATTGATCCAACTTTCAAGAAAATTACCCGCATTACCTGATGAATTAAAAACAACAGAAAACGAAATCAAAGGGTGCGAAAATAGAGTATGGCTAGGTGTTGAGTTAAACAATGACGGCAAATACCATATTTATGGTGATAGTGATGGGCGAATTGTAAAAGGCTTACTGGCGGTTATTTTAACAACAGCTGAGAATAAAACAGCACAAGAAATAGCCAATATCGATATATTAGCTATTTTTGAACAATTAGGATTGGCTAATCAAATTAGCCAATCACGCACTGATGGTGTCAATGCCATTATTGCGCGATTAAAGTCGCTGACACAGACATCTCAACCCTAACAAGTCAATGTGTACAGCTTGTTGTATGGTGGATCAATACGCTTAAATGCTCCAAAGTGCAACTAGGTGACTAGTGCGATTGAGCACCATCAACAACGCGACAACTTGAAGTATGACGAGTACGTTGCGCCTTAGCTAACATCTTCTTTAATACATGAGAAACGGCAATAAAACCAAAGGAAGCGGTAACCATTGTCACCGCGCCAAAACCCGCTGAGCAGTCCATACGCTTGACACCATCGGCAGTACTTTTGGCCGCACACACCGTACCATCTCCTTGAGGGTAGACTAATTGCTCGGTTGAAAAAACACAATCTATGCCTAATTTACCTTTGCTATTTTTCACAACATTAAAATCAGATTTTAAACGCTCACGTAATTTAGCGGCTAATGGATCTTGAATGGTTTTCGCTAAATCGACGACTTGGATTTGAGTTGGATCAATCTGTCCGCCTGCGCCACCAGTGGTGATAACAGGAATTTTATAGCGACGACAGTAAGCTAATAATGCGGCCTTTGGTCTAACACTATCAATAGCATCAATCACATAATCAAATGAGTTTTGCATCATTTCTGCCACATTATCAACCGTAACAAAATCATCAACACAAGTAACTTTGCATTCAGGATTAATTTGCAAAATTCGCTGCTTCATCACTTCACATTTAGGCTGGCCGACATGCTCTTTTAGCGCATGAATTTGTCGATTGGTATTGGTGACACACACATCATCCATATCAATTAACGTAATAGCGCCGATCCCACTGCGAGCTAAGGCTTCTGCAGCCCAGCTACCAACGCCACCAATGCCGACAACACAAATATGTGCCTGAGAAAAATAATACAGCGCTTGTTGTCCATAAAGACGGCCAATACCAGAAAAGCGTTGCAGATAGGAGTCTGATAATGAATTTTGCATAATGCGATAACAACCTAGATAGCAGAAATAATCATGGCTATTGTTAATCAATAGCCATGGCGTTTGCTCATTTTACCGTTAATATGACAATATAAATAGTCAATCGTTTTACTGTATGGGGTTCAGTAAGGTGGGTTGCGATTTTTTTAATACCCATACACGTCCATAATGATTATAAAAACCCGCCATTTGTCCGGCTTCTTTACCAATACCATGATAAATATCGAAATGATGTCCTTTAATGGCTCCCCCCACATCCAAAGCAACCATTAAACGCATTTGGTATTGTCCAGTAAACTTACCGGTATTATCTAAAATAGGGATTTCCGCTAATAATACGGTTCCTGCGGGGATAATACTTCTATCAGAAGCCACTGACGCTTTAGCAATCAGCGGAATAGCACTTGCCCCTCTTACTGGCGTAAAAGGTTCAGGTTTAAAGAAAACGAAAGAGGGGTTCTGTTCTAATAATTTTCTGACTTCTTGTTCACTATGCTTATCAGCCCACTCTCTAATTGCCAACATTGACATCGCTTCTTTTTCAACTTCACCATTATCAATCAGCACTTTACCAATACTGCGGTAGGGATGACCATTTTTCCCAGCATAACCAAAGAAGGTTAAAGGTTTACCATCACCATAATCGACATAGCCACTGCCTTGCACTTCCATCATAAAGTTATCCATGATGGAGTTACTATAAGCGGCAATTAAAGTGGGACTTAAAGCACCGTTATAGATAGCCGCTCGTGAAGGCAATTTACCACGCACTTTGGCTGGCATGCGGTAGAGCGGATATTTAAAGTCACCTTGTGGCGTTAAACGTGCTTCTAAAACAGGGGTATAATATCCGGTAAATTTTACATTCCCATAATTATCTTCCCCTTCCATTTGAAAGGCTGCGATATTAAATTGACGTAATTGACGCGTATCTGCCCCTGAGCGTAACCAATTTTCCACTGCTTGATAAGTATCTTGATTACTATTGTATAGACGTGAAGATGTTTGATTTATTTGGTTAATTTGTTCAAGGTAATCTGAACCATTAATGGGCTTGCCTTGCGTATTTGGCGAGTTAACTTCAATAAGATCTTGCTTAAGCTTACCATCTTTATACTGTTGTCCCTGATCTGTTGGACGATGGCAGCCTGTTAAGGCAAGCGCTAATATCCCCAAAAGCAACGATTTTCGCCAAGTAACCATTTTTTACTTATATTCCTACTTTAAAAAGAGTTGATGACAAGAAAGATACCAAAGCCAAATCAAGAAAGATATCGATACAGAAGTGGTTGCAGTTTTTTTAATTATCGGCTTCACCATTTAGTGTGTTATCTAAAGTATAACTGTCTAAAATTACACCTCTGTGTATTATTTCTGACCGTTTTTAAAAGAAAATGGCAAAAATTACATAAAAAACTTGCAAGTTATCAGATCCTGAGTATAGTGCCCCTCTGTGGAGACGCGGGGTGGAGCAGCTTGGTAGCTCGTCGGGCTCATAACCCGAAGGTCGTTGGTTCAAATCCGGCCCCCGCAACCAATTCACAACATATGCAGTAAGTTAAAATTTATAGATTCAGTCGCGGGATGGAGCAGTCTGGTAGCTCGTCGGGCTCATAACCCGAAGGTCGTTGGTTCAAATCCGGCTCCCGCAACCAATTTCTATAAATGTTTTCGGACGCGGGGTGGAGCAGCATGGTAGCTCGTCGGGCTCATAACCCGAAGGTCGTTGGTTCAAATCCGGCCCCCGCAACCAATCCTTTCCTAATTTTATTTTCTACAAATTCCCATTAAATACTCTCTTAATCCCTACTCTATTTACAATAACCAATATACTCCCTGTTACTGAGTTATGATTTAACTTATTGGGTAAAAAATAATAAGTTGTTACCTCTAGTAGAAAATAACTATTTATTTCCCACTAGAAGTCTCAAAAATAAGTTGTAGTTGTATAGCGAGATCAGCCTCGATCAGCTAATGTCAGTTCACCACCATTAGCAAAATAGGCCTTAATACCTTTGAAAATAGATTCAGCAACTTGTTGCTGGAATTTAGCCGTTTTGAGCTTTCGCTCTTCTTCAATATTACTAATAAAAGCCGTCTCTACTAAAATAGAAGGGATCTCAGGGGCTTTTAAAACCGCAAATCCGGCTTGATCGACCTTATTTTTATGTAGCTTATTCACGCCACCTAATAATTTTAATACCTCACTACCAAATTTTAGGCTGTCATTAATTGTCGCGGTCTGTACTAAATCAAGCATTGCGTGATCAACATAGCGATCACCACTTCGACTCACCCCACCAATTAAATCCGCTTCATTTTGGGTTTGAGCTAGGTAACGTGCGGTATTACTTGTTGCGCCTGTTTTGGATAGCGCGAAAACCGAAGAGCCTCTAGCCGAGCGATTGGTAAATGCGTCTGCATGAATAGAGACAAAGAGATCAGCCTGCATTTTCCGCGCTTTCGCTACTCGCACTTTTAAGGGGATAAACACATCCTCATTACGCGTCATATAAGCTTTCATTTTGGCATCTTTATCAATCAATGCTCTTAAGCGACGGGCAATTTGTAGTACAACATCTTTCTCACGAGTTTTATATTTCCCCATCGCTCCCGGATCTTCACCACCATGACCGGGGTCAATCATGATAATAATCGGCCTATCTCGTCCTGCTCTTCCGGGCTTACGCGTATCCGTTTGTTCAGGCACAGCTTGTTGTAAATCCCCTTCGTTATATTCACGCAATAGCGCTAATAGCGGATCATCTTCACTTGTCGCCGCATGACTTGGATAGAAATCGAGCACTAAGCGATTTTTAAATTCAGCAACTGGTTTTAAAGTAAACATTTGTGGCTGAACGGGGGTTTTAATTTCAAACACTAAACGAACCGTAGTTGGGGTATTTTGACCGACACGAATAAGTTTTAAGTAAGGATCGTTTGTTTGCACTTGACTAGCCATACCTTTCAGAACGCTATTCAGTTGGATACCTTCAAGATCAACCACAATTCTATCTGGTGCTGATAACGCAAACTGGCGATATTTCAAGGGTCTACTTGATTCGATAGTCACACGTGTATAAGTCGATGCAGGCCATACCCTGACGGCAACCACTGATGATGTTGCCGCTAAGCCAACAGGACTAACACTTAATAACAGTAACGCGCCAATTCCTTTAATAAGACGACGACGTGTTTGATTATGTTCTGAATGACTCATGAAAATATTCCAAAAAAAACGATTAACATCAAAAAGTGCTAAAACAGACGGTCAAAAAATATCTGAACGAAAAACTTTACCGAATCCACACTTCACTGTCACTTAAAAACAGCACAATTACACACTTTTATACAAATATTCTGCCTTCTGTTAAAACAGTAAGATCGGATTTTACTTGCCATTTCCGCTCAAAAAGAATAAAAATACATTAAATGCGAATAAAAATTCACTTGAGAGGGGCTTTATGAAAGAGCGTAGCACCGAATTGGTCGATGGTTTTCGACACTCGGTTCCGTATATCAATGCACATAGAGGTAAAACATTTGTCATTATGCTAGGGGGAGATGCAATAGCCCATGAGAACTTTCCCTCGATCATTAACGATATTGGTTTATTGCATAGTTTAGGAATACGGTTAGTGGTGGTTTACGGCGCTAGACCACAAATCGACATGGCTCTTGAAGAGCAAAAAATTTCTCCGCTCTATCATAAACACACACGAATTACTGATAGTAAAACCCTTGAAGTAGTTAAACAATCTGCCGGTACTTTACAACTCGATATTACTGCTCGTTTATCAATGAGTTTAAGTAATACGCCCTTGCAAGGAGCGCATATTAATGTGGTTAGCGGTAATTTTGTCATTGCCCAACCTTTAGGTGTCGATGATGGGGTTGATTATTGCCATAGCGGTAAAATTCGCCGTATTGATGAAGAGGCCATTCATCGTCAGTTAGATAACAATGCCATTGTGTTAATTGGCCCTGTTGCCGTCTCTGTTACAGGGGAAAGTTTTAATTTAACCTCTGAAGAGGTCGCAACCCAGCTAGCTATCAAACTTAAAGCACAAAAGCTTATTGGCTTTTGCTCTTCGCAAGGGGTTGTAGATGCAAGTGGCCAGATTGTGTCTGAACTCTTACCTAATCAAGCAGAAGAACGAATTCAAGCATTACAAACTACAGGCGATTATCACTCAGGTACTGTACGTTTTTTACGAGGTGCGGTAACAGCCTGCCGTCGTGGTGTTGAGCGTAGCCATTTATTAAGCTATCAAGCGGATGGTGCCATTGTTCAAGAGTTATTTTCTCGTGACGGTATTGGTACGCAGATTGTGATGGAAAGTGCCGAGAAAGTCCGTCGCGCCAATATTAATGATATTGGTGGCATATTAGAGCTTATTCGTCCATTAGAGCAACAAGGCATTTTAGTACGTCGCTCAAGAGAGCAACTTGAGATGGAAATTGATCAATTCACTATTATTGAGCGCGATAATCTCACCATTGCTTGTGCTGCCCTCTATCCTTATCAGTCTGAAAAAATAGGTGAAATGGCCTGTGTCGCCGTTCATCCTGATTATCGTAGCTCTTGTCGAGGTGAAGTGTTGTTACAACGCATATCAACCCAAGCTAAACAGATGGGGTTAGATAAATTATTTGTGCTCACGACTCGTAGTATTCATTGGTTCCAAGAAAAAGGCTTTACGCCTGCTGAAATCGATAAATTACCTATTGAAAAACAGGCTCTGTATAATTATCAGCGCCGCTCTAAGATCTTAATTTTAGATCTACATAAAGAGTAGTTTTATTAATAAAGTAAAAAAGACAGGCTCCCCCTCTCAAAGCCTGTCTTTTGCTATTCACTATAATTATATTAATTCGTATTAAATTAAAAAATCACTCAGTAACGCAGTTTTTCAACTAATCCACTGCGGCGTTGAATACGTGTTTGGATCGCCATTTTCACCATATATTCAGAAGAATAAAGTGATAGCTTCTGCTTGGCTCGCGTTATCGCCGTATAGAGTAATTCTCGGCTAACAATAGGAGAAAATTGTGTCGGCAATACCAATGCCGTATGGGTAAATTCCGAACCTTGTGATTTATGCACTGTCATCACATAGGCAGTCTCATGTTGCGGTAAACGACTAGGTTGGATAGCTTTCAATGTGCCATCAGGCAACTGAAAGAAAGCTTTCATTTCCCCTTCATCGTTATTAAGCATAATGCCGATATCACCATTAAATAGCCCCAATGTGCTGTCATTACGCTGGATCATAATTGGTCGCCCAATATACTCCCGCTGATAACTATTTATAGGTCGTCGTATCAAGTGTTGGCGATGTAACAGCATCTCAATACGTTCATTTAGTCCTGTGACACCAAAAGGCCCTTCTCGCAAGGCGCACAATAAACGATATTGATTAAAGCTATGAAGAATAGTCTCTGGTGCTGCTTTTTGCGCGACTAACGATAGATAGTGATGATAAGCCTTAGCAACATCTTGAAGCATCTTCATATAGCTCTCATCGGTGTCTAATGAGATAAATTCGATGTCCTGCGGATCGGTATGTTTTTCTCGCTCAGTGCTCTCTTGTGTTACTGTCGCTTTTTTCAGTAACGTCATAGCACTCTTCACTTGTCCTTGATTAACCGCAAAAGCTAATTGACCAATACCTGAATGTGAGCCAAAACGATAACTTTTACGCAATAAACATAGTGAATCACTGACCACCGAAACTGGCGTAGTAGAAGTCGTCATAGAAGCGGGATCTTTCTGTAATGCACCTTGTGTTAAGCGATCAATCTGCTCAAAACGGCGTTGGCTAAACCCCTGATCCGCAAAACGACAAATATCCCCTAAAACGGCTCCTGCCTCTACCGAAGCGAGCTGATCTTTATCTCCCAGAAAAATAACATGGCAATGTTCCGGTAAAGCCTCAATTAAACGCGCCATCATCGGTAAATCCACCATAGAAGCTTCATCTATAACCAAGATATCAAGTTGTAGCGGATTATCGCGATGATAACGAACTTGCTGACTTTCCGGTTGAGCACCTAATAAGCGATGAATGGTTTGCGCTTGATCGGGCATCCATTTTAACTCTTCTTCACTTAGTGCCAATTGCGCTAATGCTTTACCTAATGATTCGGTCAATCTAGCTGCCGCTTTTCCCGTGGGTGCGGCTAGTTGAATAATGGGTTTTTCATTCGCCGTTAGCATGACAAAAGCAGCTAAAATCTTTGCTACTGTCGTGGTTTTCCCTGTTCCTGGGCCACCCGAAATAATCGAAATAGGGCTTGTAATAGCAACCGCTGCGGCGACTTTTTGCCAGTTAGTTTCAGCATCTGTCTTAACACTTGGGAAAAGTTGATTTAATACGTTTGTTAATTGATTTTCATCGATATCAACCACCCGTTGCTCTTGGCGAAAAAATTGCGCAATTTGCTCTTCATAACGCCACATTCTTTGTAGATAAAGTAATCCGTTATCGAGAATAATAGGTGAAGGCAGATCACTATGGCCTTGATTAACACACTCGCTCTGATTAAGCTCTGCCAGTATTTCTTTCGCTGATGGTTGCGCCATTTCCTGCCAAATGGCTTGTGAAAGCTCGGTGTGTCGTCCATCAAACAATTTATCTTGTTGTATGATATTTAACGGTAAGCAAACATGGCCCGCCCCTGTTTGAGCACTGAGATAGGCAAAAATAAACAGTAGGATAGGATTTTCATCTGCCACCAGCATTTGAGCAAAACGTAAATCTAATGGGCGCAATAGGTTTTGTGCAATTGCTTGTTCTAATAATTTAATCATTTGAATTGTTCTCACCCAGCACGTTCACTTTACTGCCGTTAACCTCAAGCGCTTCCCCTTTAAATAGCGCATCTAATGCCTCTACAAACTTTTCTTCAGGGAGATAGGTATAGACGCCATTGCCCGGGTAGTCAGCATCAATACCACGTAAGAAGAGATAGCAGATCCCACCAAAATGACGTTGGTAATCATAATCAGGTAAGCGTTGTTGTAAAAATCGATGTAGCGCTAAAGTATAGAGTTGATACTGTAAATCATAACGATGATCGCGCATTGCATTGCTCATCGCCTCTTGCGTGTAATCCTCACTCGATTCACCAAGCCAGTTAGATTTATAGTCAACCACATAATACTTGCCCTCCCAACAAAATACTAAGTCAATAAAACCTTTTAGCATGCCTTGCACTTGCTGAAAATTGAGGGCTGGACATTGCGCAGATAAAGGATCGTATTGACGGGTTAATGCTGTTAACTGTGCCGCCGACATCTCCTTTTCAATAGGCAGATAGAATTGTAGCTCATCGAGTTGATGCTCCTTAGGAATATCAGCTAAACATAAGCCTTGCGCATTTAATGGGGTATGAAAAAGGGTTTCCATCCAAGCCACCAACAATGGCGTCCATTTTTCCTCAAAACCTTGGGTAATAAGTTGCTCTTGCATCCAACTTTCATCAATAGGCTGTGAAAAATCAAGCTCTTCAAGCAAACTATGTAAAAATGTCCCCGCGACTGCACCACGAGGGAAGTGATGAATAGAGAGTTCATCGCTGTGTTGCGCTGTTTTCTCACCTTTAGCATCGGTATCTAAGCCCGGTGCGATAGATTGTACCAAGGCATCCAAATCAGCACTATCAAATAGATATCCACGAGCAGAGTGTTGTGCCGTTAATCCCGAATAACTGGTGATACGCCAATTATCATTAATTTTTCGCTTAAATATGGCGACATCTAAAGCAATATCCGTTGTATGTGGAGATTGATATCGATACGTTGAGGTATCACCTAACGTGATCACTTTTATATTGTCATCAAGCAATTGATTAATGGATTGATGTAATAGCTCACTATTACCCTCTTCCCCATGCTGCAACAGATATCCCAGCGCATTTTTATGCAAATCAGTTAATCCTGACTTACGTTTATTTCCTTTAACCAAAGGCGCAACACCAACATAACAACAAAATTTCGCCCGAGTTAATGCCACATACAACAAGCGTAAATCCTCTGCCAATCGCTCTTCATCAGCAAGACGCACGCTATCAGGTTGATTAAAAATATCTAATTTTGCGTAAAATTCATCTCTATCATGATAAAGCGCGCCCTTTTGTTCTTGATAATTACAGGCAAAAGGTAGACAAACAATGGGATATTCCAATCCTTTAGATTTGTGAATGGTACAAATTTGCACTAGATTTTTATCACTTTCCAAACGCATTTGCTGACTTTCCGCTTGTGCATCTGGTCGAGAAATTTGCTGGGCTAACCAACGAATAAGGGCGTGCTCGCTATCAAGCTGTAATGATGTTTCTTGTAGCAACTCGCCAATATGCATGATATCGGTTAAACGTCGTTCTCCTGCTTGGCTTGCGAGTAAGTTCTCAGCGATTTGGTTTTCTATCATGACTTTACGTAGCATAGGTAACACACCACGTTTTTGCCACAAGACAAAATAATCAGCGAATTGCTCCACATAGCGGTTCCAACGCTGTTCATCTTGATTAAGTTCGTCAATTTGTTGTGCGTTAAATCCAAACAGTGCACTGGCAAGAGAAGCTCTTAACACCCGTTCTTTTTCAGGGGTTACCACTGCTTGTAGTAACCAAAGTAGATCTTTGGCTTCATTGGTTTCAAACACACTTTCTCTATTGGATAAAAATACTGATTGGATAGATAACAGATCTAATGCATCTCTGATCAATAATGCTTCTCGGCGACTACGCACTAGCACCACAATATCGGCAGATGTAACAGCGCTTTTATTATCTTGTTCGATTAACCAAGCTTGTTGATTGTCACCGGCTGATAACCAGTCACGAATTTGCATCGCACATTGCGAGGCCATTAATTGTTCATAATTACCAGTTGAAAGGCTTTCACCTTCAGCTAACCAAAAATTTAATGGGGCAACTGTTTTTTGCTGGTAAATAAACTTCATATGCTGATTTTTTTCAGCCGAATTGACCTCAATAAAAGGAATATGATCAAACAAAAAAGGGGTTTTAGAACGTAAAAACAGTTTATTAACTGCACTTACCATACCCGGAGCTGAGCGCCAGTTAGTATTCAATGTATAGTGGTGATCGGTTTGTTGCCGTGCCCGAATATAGGTAAAGATATCTGCACCACGAAATGCGTAAATGGCTTGTTTGGGATCACCAATAAATAGCAAACCACTCTCTGTATGCTCACCATAGATAGTATCAAAAATACGATACTGCTGAGGATCGGTATCCTGAAATTCGTCAATCATCGCGACGGGATAACGTTGGCGAATAGCATCTGCTAATGCTTCGCCGCCTTCTCGTTGCAATGCCTTATCGAGACGCGTTAACAGATCATCAAATCCCAACTCACCACGACGCATTTTTTCATTTTCTATCCCTTGGCGTATTTCAGGAATGGCATTGGCAATGATCACATCACGTAACGTTAAACTTTGTTGGCAAAGTAGTTCGATTTCCGCAAATAAAGCGTGCTCAGGCGCAGCACCCTTTGTAGTTTTTTCATGTAGGGTTGCTTGCGAAAAACGACTTAAACAGTCAGGTAACTGATAACTTTTGGTTTCGAGTGGAGTGGCCCATGCGGTGATTTCATCGATCCATTTAGGTAAGAAACGACTACTGTAACTGCGTTTATCAACACCAGATGAAGTTATCCAATCTGCAATTTCATTGCAATGATGACGCCATAGTGCTTTAACTTTATCAATGGCCTCAATGACTGCTTGATGACGCTGTTCAACAGTCTCTTTTTTAGCGTCGAAATCAATACCTTGAATTTCGGGGCATTCACCTTGTAAATAGGGTTGAATTTCATACAGCAGTTGCTCAGGGCCAGACCAAATTTCGCTTACCGCATAGGCAACATCATAAGAAAGGGGATAACAGTGCCTGCGCCAAAAATCAGCGCAGACACGTTTTTTTAACTCATATTCATCTTGGATCAACACCTGTTCAAACAATACACCAGATTCAAAGGCGTTAGTGGCTAACATGCGCTGACAAAAACCATGAATAGTATAAATGGCGGCTTCATCCATTTGACGCTCAGCTTCTAGTAGCCATTGCGCCGCCACCATTTTATTCGGGATTTGATCTAATAATATTTGGTAAGCGTTATTGTCATTTTCTACTTGATGACGGATACAGGCTAGCCTTAACTGATGAATATTTTGACGAATACGGGCGCGTAATTCATCCGTTGCCGCTTCGGTAAAAGTAACGACTAAGATCTCTTCAACACTTAAGGGGCGATGAAATGCTGACTCGCCCCCTAATCCAAGCAGTAATCGTAAATACAATAACCCTATAGTGTATGTTTTCCCTGTTCCCGCAGACGCCTCAATGAGGCGTCTTTGATACAAAGGAAGTGTATAGGGATCTAATACCTGTGCCTGTATCACTTCACTCACTCTTTAATTTCCTCAACAGGTAATGTTTTTTGTAATTCACTCACGGTTGAATAGATTTTCCACTGTTTATTTTGCGCATAATCAGCGTTGTTACCCTCTTTCCCGATTATTTGTGAAACAAACACGAGTCCTGTCGGTTTAATTATCGCTTTTTCATAAAATTCGATCGCTTGTTTTAGCGTTACCTTATTCAGTTGGGCTAAAAGCTTCTCACGACCATCATATTTTAAGTTATTACGATAAAAATCATTACGATAAAGAGAAACCTCTTCATAAAATGTTTGCGGTGGTTGTTTTACTTCATCAATAATGGCTTTTTTATATTGATTAAATTCAGCTTCACTTAGCTTTTTCAAGCGATCATAAGCTTGTTGATAAAATGCATGATAGCGCTCATTGAGATAAACTGGTGGTTTAGCATTACTTTGCAGTAAAAAGCCTAAACCGGACTGCTCACCCATTGAAGCTTGGAAAGCAAAGACCGCATAACCTAATTGCTCTTCTGTTCTGAGTTGTTCAAAGAACCAAGGATGCACGATAGAGGATAATACTGATGTAATTGCTTTTCCTTGTAGACGCTCATAGCCAACAGGGATAAACAATTCACCTAGCGCATTATCGGTGCTTTTAGATTTATTTTGGAATGTAACTTGATTTAATTTATCAAAAACTAATGTGTCGCCAATCCAATATTCTGTTCCTTTATTACCTAATAATGCCTGTGCCGATTTAACTATCTCACGGCTCTGCTCTGGCGTTAAATTACCGATAATTAATGCTTGAAGCGCTGCATTTTCAATGACATCACGACGATTATCTTTAATATCTTGTAACGTTATCGACTCTAACGCCTTAAGTTTATCGGCTTCTTCATAATAAGGGATCGTATTTAAGCGACGGGCAGGTAACATTGCAGCATCATACGCTTTAAGGTTATGCGTCACTTCCAGTTGTTCACGATACCAAGATTTAGCTTGATCAAGCTCTTGCTGAGTGGCTTCAAACGTTATATAGCTTTTTAGTGTGGCATTTACTAGCTCTGGTAAATGTTGAGTATAACCATTGACTGAGAAATCGACTCCACGCCCAGAAGAAGAGGAGATATTCATGCCGGCAACAGAAGCTTGATAAGCCAGTTCACTAGACGTTAGATCAGCAAGGTAATTGGTCAATGTTTGTATAACTTGCTGTTTAACTGTGCGATCTGCATTTTTATTCACTAAACTTAACGTCACACTGGCTTTCGGCTCATCAGAAAAATAGTGCGATGGCATATAGAATAACCGAGCATGACTGTCTTGCCATAATAGTTGAGGCTTAGTGATGTTACTATCAGCATCAATAAGTGACAGATTATCAGGAATATAAGGGTTTAGTGTCGGTAATGACAATGAGATGTCGCTGGCTAATTCCTGCCATGAAGCTAATTGCTTCGCAGTAATTTTATCCACTTGATAAGGTGCATGAACAAAATAAGCTTGCTTATTTGAAGGCTCATTAGGGCTAATCACCCAAATACGCGCATTTTCTGGTGTAAGCGATCCTAGACGAGAAAGGATCGCGGAAGGTTGATAGTCATCGGCAATAAAATCCGCATTAAGAATATTTTTAATCGGATAGCGCAGCATCATATCGGAGATATCTTCAATATAGTTCATATCTCTAACAATAGAGCCATAGCGGAATGAGAGGTCAAGCACATTGGCTATTTCTTTAAAATAGCGCTCACTGACCCCTTTATTTTGGATCAGTTGAATATAAGAAAATATCGCTGAAATAACTCTATCTTTCTCAGCAAGGCCTTTGTCTGTTAAAGAAACATAAATGGTAAATGAACCTTGGTTGCGATCGATATAAGATTCAGATGAAGCACTAATATTCTCTGCTAATCCTTGCTCTTGTAGCCAAGTTGCTAGTGTACCCGTGCTACGATTACTAATAAGGTAGCCAATATATTCATCTGATTTACTGCGAAAATCGGCAAGATTATTATCAATACCAAATTCGATTTGTAAGGTTTTTTGTGGCTGAGCTGGGACTAAGTGGATCATTATCCCTTTTTCTTTTTCTGTCATCGCAGGCACCGTCGTTACTGGTGCTTGGGTGTTTTTATTAGGAATACGGGAAAAAGTATCAGCCGCTAATTTAGCGAGTTCGTCCAGTGATTTATTACTATAAATCACCCCATTCATTAAGTTACCAGAATAGTATGTTTGATAGAATTTCACTAATTCATCTTGTAATTTACTCTCTGGCTTATCACTTAATGTTTCTAAGTTTCCTCCCATAAAACGAGAGCTTGGATGAGCCGGATTCAAAGTTTCAGCTCTCACTTGCCAAAAACGCATTCCATCGCGGGAGCGAGCCATGGTTAATTCCGCATTAACCGCATTACGTTCACGATCAGCATATTTAGGATCAAGTAATGGCTCCGCTAATGCATCTGCCAAGCGATCAACTGCTTCATTAATGGCACTATTTTCAACTTCTAAATAAAATGCGGTACGGTAAGTGGTTGTGCTGGCATTATGAGAGCCACCATTTTTATTTAAAAACTCTGTCAGATCCCCTGATTTTGGGTATTTGGTCGAGCCCATTAACACCATATGTTCTAAATAGTGGGCAAGACCTTGTTGGCTATCTGGATCTTCTAATGCACCGACAGGCAGAGCAACGGCGGTTAATGATTTGACCGCTTTTTTATCTGAAACCAGTAATACGGTCATATCATTAGCTAATTTAATAGCCTGATAATCACGTGGATCACTTTCACTTTTTTCAATGCTATCCGGCAATACTTGCCAAAGTGGATCTGTTGCGAAGCTGTTGATACTGACTAGCATCAATAGCAACATAATCCAAAGTTGCGATAAGTATTTTCTCATCTGATATGAGCTCCCTTATTTTTTTATAAATGGAATGATTGGCTTAAATATGGCTAACGTGGTCTGTTTTACTGCCTCAAGAAAAGGTGCATCAAGCTGATGAAATACACGTTGAATATAGATATCATTCATTTCACCTTCTCGGTTATAGCTATCGGTTAAATATTGCGTTAATACCAATTCTGCCTTGTTTTGTATCTCTTCATCATCAAATAAAAACGTCTGTGTTTTTTTATCGAAGCAAGCTTGTAACCAAGCCCAACCACTGTTGGCGAATAAGGCTAAAGGTGTATTCATCCCTGTTTGATAATCTTGGATCAATCTTTCAAGGGTTGAATACGCAATATCCGCAGACACCGGTGATAGACACCATTGCGACTCTTTTCTACCATAAAAACGGCTTTCGCCAGTTCCACCACTTAAGCAGTACACGAGATGTTCTATCCATAATTGCAGTAGATCATTAGCTGTTAATGTGGCGGGTCGCCAACGGAGTAACCCATCGGCTTGTACTTCATTTAAACGACCAATTAATGGGATCGTATTAAATTGGTATTCTATTGTGACAGAATGGGTTGCTAAACGTTCACTTCTGACTTTTTCGGCTAAAGGTTGCAACGTTTCTATTTGTTGCTCCCAATAAATTTGACCAAACGCACTAGCTGGTAATTTTCCAGCTGCTTTAATGCGTTCATAAAGTGCTTCTGTTGATGTCCCTTCGATTAAGGCTTTTAATAACCATTGGTTTAATAGATAACGTTGTAATGCATTAATGACAAAAGGCTCTTCTTCCGGTAGCTCGGTCTCTTCAATAACAAAATTCGTTTTTAGACTTTGCTGGAAAAAAGCGCGTACGGGATGGCGATAAAAGCGTGATAGTTCATCTAAAGAGACTTTCTCAATTTTTTTATTTAATGGCGTTGAAAATGCTTGGTGAGCAGTCCCTTTCCCACTTGCTGCCGGTAACCATTCAGCGGCATAAGAGCGATATAGAGCATCCGTTTTAAAGTTTTCTGGCGCAAAAGGCACTCGACTATGTTGGGTTAATAAGTGGCTGATGATACGCTGCGCACTGTCATCAACATTTAATGATGCATCTTCCCTTAAACGGAAATTTTGCCCAATATAATCTTGTAACTCTTTAATCAATACCGAAGGATTACATTCGCGATCGTCACGAATAGATTTACCAATATAACTGATATAAAGGTATTTTTCTGCTGAGCTTAATGCTTCTAAAAACAGGTAGCGATCATCATCACGACGTTTTCTATCACCTCGACGACGTTTTTCTGCCATTAAATCAAATCCTAATGGCTGAATATTACGTGGGTAGATCCCATCATTCATTCCCAATAAACAGACTGCTTTAAATGGAATTGAACGCATTGGCATTAAGGTGCAAAAATTAAGGCTTCCGGCTAAAAAGCGTTGGCTAATTTTCTCATCATCAAAACGCACTGTAAGTTCATCGCGGATCAGCACTAATGGAATTTCATGTTGATAGTGCGCCTCTAGACCATTTTTTATCACCTTTTGCCACTGTTGTGTGATAAGCGCCAATACCAGCTCTGTCTCTTCATCAGTGTCAAAAAAAGCATCAACAAGCTGTTGACCGATATCAAGCCACTCTTCTAAGTTGCGAGTTTCGCTTAATCGTGTGCGCCATTCACTTAAGGTATATAGAAAATCTGCTAGATGCCCTGCTAACTCAGCGACTAGGCCACTTGATTCATCGTAAGGCAATACCCCTTGCCACGGCCCTGCCTCACTGTCCATCGCATAACCAAGAAGCATCCTTAATAACCCAAACTCCCACGTATTTTTTCCTGTCACAGGTAATAAAAAGGAGGCCACATTTTCATCATCTAATCCCCAACGTATACCTGACTCTTCAACCCAGCGCCGTAGTAGCTTCAACTCATTTTCAAAAATGGCAAAATGTGCAGCTAAGGCGGGTACTTCAAGTAATGCAAGCACTTGCTCTGCGGTAAAACGGCTTTGAGGTAATTCTAATAAAGTGATAAAAGCTTGTAAGACAGGATGTACTTGGCGAGCTTTTCGGTCTGAAATGGCAAAAGGAATATAACGCTCTGCGGGCGCATTACCAAATACGGCTTGAATATAGGGCGTATAGCTATCAATATCCGCCACCATAACAATAATATCTCGCGGTAATAAATCAGCATCTTGCTCGAGGAGATGCAGTAATTGGTCTTGTAATACCTCGACTTCCCGTTGTGGGCTATGGCTAGCATGAAAGGTCAAAGAGCGATCATCATTGGCGATGATCCGTTTTTTTTCACTACTTTGGTAATCCTCAAGCGTCTGACCTATTTGTGAAAAATCCTCTAAATCGAGTATATCGGCCTGAAGTTGATGTAATAAATTATCTCTTGGTATATCAACAAAAGCATCTAACACATCGCTATATTCAAGCTCAGAAAGAAAATAGAGATTATCTTTACCTAACTTTCCCCAAGACGCTAATAGTGGATTGCCGACATTTTGCTCCCCTTCTTCATTAAATAGTGTCGATGCATTTTGTTCATCTTTAAACCAAGGTAGTTCATGAAGTTGCTGATAATGTCGAGGCTTTCTACTATTTAGACGAGCGAGGAATTTTGGATCTTGAATATCTCCCCAGTAATAGCGGCAAGGATTAGTAAACAATAAATAGATTTCGGTATGTCTGCCGATTGCTTGCAGTGCTTGCAAATAGACTTGTGGCAATGCTGAAATACCACAAATAAAAATACGCGATGGAAAACAGTGCGCAAGCGCCCCCATAGGCGCATCATTCAAAGTAGAAATAAATTGTTGATAAAGATTAGCACGATGCCATTTAGGTTGCGCAAGATCTTCTGTATAGCGTTGCAGTGCCAACCACAGTGTTTTTTGCCAGTATTGATTGTCACTCAAGCCATCAATTAGTTGATCATTTTCCCATGCCGACAACCAATCGGGACGATAAACCAGATATTGGTCAAAGAGATCCGCCACACGCCCCGCTAGTTGATGTAATTTACGTTTGTCTTCATCATCTTTAAGATAATGTAGCAAGGGTTTAAATGCCGGATCATCAAGGTAATTAGGCAATAATGCCATTAGTTTCCATGTCATGGCATCTTTAGAAAACGCACTTTCTTTAGGTATACCTGATAATACCCGAGTAAACATTTCCCAAATAAAAGTAGCGGGTAATGGATAACGGATATTAGCAGCAATACCCAAACTTTCTGCTAATTGGATTTGTAACCACTGCGACATTCCGGGACTTTGCACTAAAATCACTTCTTGCTCAAAAGGCGATGATAGTGGCCGATTTTGCATAAAATGTACCATCAGTGATTTAAGTAGTGATAATTGATTTGAATGGTAAATATGGAACATCAGATCCTCATTTTATTAATCACATGACCAATGGTATAAGCGTGTCACATAACCTGAATGGTGGGTTATCGATCCCTCTATTTTTTGACAGCCTTCCGCTTCAATAAGTGATTGTGTCATTATTTTAAGGTTATCAACAGAGTTGAATGACATTTGCCCATAAAAAGCAAAAAGAGACGCTCCGGCTTGTTGGATAGCCACTAAGCGCTGAAAATCAACTTTTAAGGCTTGGCTATACCCTATAATAGCGACAAAGCTAATATTAAAGAATAGCAATACTGACACCATATTAATTAGCATACTATCTTCTTTTCTTTCATGATTAATTAAGTATTTATTATCAAATACAGCCTTCTTTAACTAGTGGACAGTAGTCTAGCCAACCATTCGGTTGGGCTTCAATATGCAGTTTTTCCTTACCCACCAGATTAATCCATTGATAATGAGATATCTTATCTCCGCTATGACTTTTAGCCTCTCCGAGTAGTAAAGCGCTTGTCTTTCCTCTCAAAGAGAAACAGCTTTTCATATTAGGCTCAGCAGTAAAAGTACGACATTGCCATTGGTAAAGACGAGAAGGCGATAAATCCCATGTTAAGGTCATTCCCCATGACAACGCAGATCCAGCGAATAAAAAGGTCTGCTTTGCTTGTAACTCTTGCATCACCATTAATTGACATTGACGATAATGATAAGCAAAACTTGTCAGTAACGATAAACTTATCACCATAAAACCTACTGCAGCCATCAGACCGATGACACCCTGTTGCTCCTTTATTGTTCCCTGTGTCGTTATCACGAAATATTCCTTAATAGTATTGATGTTTGATAGTGTACTTTTAGGTTAATATTTTGTTTTGCTTGGAATTTTAATGATAATGATAGATAGTTAAATGCACGTTTTTTTATTGGAGAATAGTGTGTATAGGGAGTTAAGATAAATTCTGTCACCTCAATTTCTTCTTTTTCGAAGATCTGTTGCCATCCTGTTGAATCACAATTTTGCACACCACGACGTTGTTCAAGCTGACCGTTTTTTAATCTAAAACCAAAGTAATCACTCTCTTGTTCTTCTGGACTCTCCCAACGGCCGTTATTGTTCATATCGTAAACAAACAAAACACAAGAGCCATGAGGGTGATAAGGATAATGACCTATTTTAAGTGGTACAGGTAAAGAAGCCTTTTTAACAGTGCAATCACCATTGCAGTACCCTGCTCGCCTTAATTGCGTTTCCAGTAACTGCAAACGCTGTTTTAGATAAATTTCTAAACGATATTGTTGATAAGAAGAAGTTAACTCATTGATAATATAAGGATAAGCACGTCCAATACAAACTAATAAAAGACTACTTATCGTCATCACAAAGAGGCACTCCATCAACATAAAACCCGCAAAATCATGATGTTGAATAGACAAAGGACGCTTTAGCATACTGAAAATGCCTTTATTGTCTGACTGCACGCTCGAATACGCCCTAATGAAGAGATAATAATTTTGACTTCTTCATCACCATTTGACAGCACAAAATGCATCGGTCGTAACGTTTGGCGTAAGCCACAAAATGTAAAGCGTGTTGCTGTAGAGCGAATAAGCTGATTGTTTAACCCTAATTGAATACTTTCTTTGGTTGTGGGTGTTGTTAACGATTTTGCCTCTAATTTATTAATAGGTGATAGCCACAATACAATTTGCACTTTGCAATTAAAGAGCAGTGAGCGTTGTTGTTGATAAGCTAAAAACGCCATCACTTCTCTTACACTTTGAACTAACTGGCGTTGGCGTAACAACTGATGATATGAGCTCAAGGATAAAGCGCTCAATATTGCTACTATAGCCATAACAATAAGCACCTCGAATAAGCTACTCCCTAAATGTTTAGAATGGGAATAATGATTGCCTGTCATCCATGCCTCCTACTTGTTTTCCTTGTCATTTTTACTGTTTTATCTCAATAACAATGCAGGCAAAAACCAGATAGGTAAATCAAAGCTCATCAAATTTAAGAGAGGTTACGCAATACGATATTTTTTTAAGTTAATAACAATAAAATGACGATTTTTTGATATCAAAAACCCCCAATAATTGAATTCAACTATTGGGGGTCACTTCAAAGGTTCGGGCTTAGCTGGAGTGCTACATTTCAAATTTTTTTACTGGCTTCGGATCTTTACTTCCATAAATATCTGTTTGGATAGTGACTAGCAGTTCATGAAGAGTAATTTGTAAAAATTCAAGAAAATCTGGGTGAAGGAGAGTTCTATCTACGACAGACACAGGTAAGAATCGCTTCATCTCTCCCTTAAACTTTTCACTCGCAACCAATGCAGGCAAAGACTCAATTCTTGCTTGCAACCATTCCTCAAAATGCTCATTGAGCTTATAATCGGCAACCTTTTTCATTACCAGTTCAGCGTCTGGTTTAACCCCTTTCTGGTGCAACCACACCAAATCCCACATATCTCTATACCGAATACGTGAGGTTGTTGCTGGGAATGAAACCAATTTATCAGCCATGACCTCCGTGAGCTCTTCCACTCTAATAATCAGGTCAGAATAGCCACTAGGAAGCTGCTCATAGTTTTTAACAAGCGTTCGAAGGGTGTTGGTGTATGCAGGAATGTTGGCTATTTCCACTTTGATCTTCTGCTTTGGTAGGTCTTTTTTTCCTGGATTGGTAGTCACTGATATTTGCCACTTATCGACTTTTACATCTGCATAATCAGGTTCTTTTCTTAGCTCTTTTGGCTCTTTAACCACAACCTCCAAGCCATATCGTTCACCAACATATTTCTCAATACACGCTTTAATCTCAAGCAGTTGCGCTGAACAGAAGTCACGACCACCAGCAAAGTCCAGATCTTCACTAAATCTGTTTGATCCATAGCAAAGCCTAAGCGATGTACCGCCCTGAAATGTGATGTGCTTTAAAAGCCCTGTGGCGGAAAGAGCATAAAGAATGTCATAATGTAGCAATTCTTTTTCCACGACAGGCCTGTTCGCGCCGTAATCCTTTTCGATGACAATGCTGTCAACTAGCTCATTAAAATTGACAAAATCAGACATAGTTTAATTCCTCACGTTGGATGAGGTGTGTATTTCTGCCAACCTTCATTAGATCCTTAATGGCAGTCTCCTTTGTTGCAATTCTTAATGGCCCCCTTCCTTCCACCGTAGTATTGAGTATTTCAAGAGGCTTCTTGGCAGTATGGGTAACCTCAATAACGCCCCAAGGCGTTACAAACTCTCCAGACCGGCCTGTGGACATAATCGTAAGTCTGTCGATGGGGATCTGTGAAATTACACCGTACTGAGATAGAGCGGATTCCAAACTAATGTAGTTGTAGTGGCCTCGTCGAATATTTTCGGCCAGACGTTCTAAAGGGTAAGGCCCCAATGAACCTTGAGTATAGATATATACACCTTTTGATGCTCGGCGTAGCACATCATGCGCGATCAGCCGGTCAACTGATTTTTGTAATGTTTTCGGAGACTCATCAGGAAAAAGCATTTTTAAATCTTTGGTGAGGAAGATATTTCTACCTTGCTTACTGAATTTGTTAAAAACATTAATTGCTCTTATTAACTCCATATCAACCTCTACTAAATCACCCCCAACGAGGGGTTATTTTGTATATTTGAGTATAGTACATTACCTTGATATACAAATAAACCCCAATAAAGGGGGTGTTTTGTATATCAAAAACCCCCAATAATTGAATTCAACTATTGGGGGTTGTTAAGTGTTAAACCAAATCAGTGAGTTAAACTATACCGTGAACGGGTATTTTATCGCCTCGTGACACTGATAACCTTCAACACTAAAGTCATCTGTCGTGACCCAAGTTTCTATATCATCTAATGTCTTAATGTTTGGATTAATATGTAGCTTAGGTAATGGCAATGGCTCTCTTTTTAGTTGAACATCACGCATCAGAGGTAATTGGTTCTCATAAATGTGAGCATTAACTATCTTATGGAATGCTTTACCTGGTTTATGCCCTGTGATTTGAGCCACCAGCGCTAATAATACAAAGCATTGAATTTGATTAAAATTCAACCCTAATGGGACATCACAGCTACGTTGATATGAGGTTAAATAAAGCCTGTCACCGAGCAATGAAAAAGTATGTGTATGCATGCATGGACGTAAACACCCTAACGCTGTTTCTCCGGGATTATAAAAAGTGACTATCTCACCACGATCGTCAATACCGTTAGTTAAGTTATCTACCACTTTACGTAATTGATCAAAGTGTGAGCCATCAGGGCGTTGCCATTGGCGTCCTTGAACACCATAGACTCGGCCCATATCATCTTCACCCTTACGATGCGGATTATTTAACCATGCGCTATTTTCATTAGCATTCGCGTTCCACGTATTACAGCCAATAGCACGAAATTGTGCTGCATTATCATAACCACGTAAGTACCCTAATAGTTCCGCAATCGCGGCTTTGTAAAAACTTTTACGTGTTGTTATGAGTGGAAATTGGTTATTGGCAACATCATATTCCAGATCGGCATTTATCACCGTTAAACAACGGGTTCCTGTCCGTTTATTATCAATCCATTCACCTTCATCGATAATGCGTTGACACAATGCCAGATACTGCTTCATGTAGTCTCTCTTTTTTGTTAGCTAATAATAGTTAGTGTGTTGTTGGCGTCTGTGGAGTGGCTTTATCGCGACGATACGCCCACACCATAAAGATAATGCCTAATATTATCATTGGAATGGAAAGAATTTGCCCCATGCTGATACCGCTAAATAAACCTAATTGCGCATCAGGTTGGCGGAAGAATTCAACAATAATACGGAAAGCACCATAACCAATTAAGAATAACCCCGATACACTACCCATAGGGCGATTTTTGCGTACAAAGATATTCAGAATAATAAATAATACCACGCCTTCTAAGAACATTTCATAGAGTTGCGATGGGTGGCGAGGCAATACGCCGTATTGCTGAATGATAGGTAATAGTGTAGTGGGATCTTGCGCGACAAGCTGTAGATCTTCTGCACGGGAGCCTGGGAATAAAATCGCCCAAGGGGTATCTAAGGTGACTCTCCCCCAAAGCTCTCCATTAATAAAGTTACCAATACGTCCTAAACCTAAACCAAATGGGATTAATGGAGCAACAAAGTCTGCGACTTGAAAAAAGTGACGTTTAGTGCGACGAGCAAACCAAATCATGGCGCAGATCACCCCAATTAAGCCACCGTGGAAGGACATTCCGCCATCCCAGACTTTAAATAGGTAAAGTGGATTATCTAAAAATACCGGTAAGTTATAGAATAAAACATATCCTAGACGCCCACCAATAAACACGCCCACAAACCCTACATAAAGTAATGTTTCAACTTCACTTTTTTGCCAACCACTGTTAGGTTTTGCCGCTCTGCGGTTTGCTAGCCATAATGCAAACACAAATCCAATCAAATACATCATGCCGTACCAGTGCAAAGATACTGGCCCGATAGAAAACATAACTGGATCGATTTCTGGAAATTTAAGGTAGTTTATACTCATTCTTCCCTACTTCACTTTATTAATGATTTTCTATCTATGGGTCGATGTGGATAACCCCTTAGACAAAAAGTTTATACGAAGGCCTATCAGATACCTCCGCGAATTAATCCACCTAATCCTTGTCTTTCCATAAAATCAGCAGACAATTTTTTTATCTCTATTGCCGTTTCAGCTTTCAACACCTGTTGCATAAAAGGCTGTAAGATAGCAGGATCTAGATGGCGCAATAAGTATTTTACCCTAGGTAAACTACGGCCACTCATGCTTAACTGACGAAAACCTAGCCCTATTAGTAGCAATGCCCCCATCGGCGTACCCGCCATTTCACCACAAACACTGACTGGTAACTGATAACGTTGGCATTCTAAAGCAATAATATTAAGCGAACGCAGTAATGCAGGATGCAAATTATCATAGAGCAGTGCTACATGGGTATTATTACGATCGACTGCAAGTAAATATTGCGTTAAATCATTGGTACCAATCGAGATAAAATCTACTCGATGTGCTAATTGCGGTAACATAAAGACCAATGAGGGGACTTCAAGCATGATCCCCACAGGTGGTAGAATGCATTCGCATTTTATTTCTCGGCTAACTTCAGCACATGCTCTTAGTAACAATGCTTTCGCTTCTTCAATTTCATCAATACTTGTCACCATCGGCAACAATATTTTCAAATTTTTAAATTCAAGATTAGCTTTTAACATCGCTCGTAGTTGGATCAGAAATATTTCTGGCTGATCAAGTAATATTCTGATCCCCCGCCACCCTAAACAAGGGTTCTCCTCATTTATCGGCATATAAGGAAGCTGTTTATCTGCACCTATATCTAAAGCACGTAGTACGACGGGTTTATTGGGAAAAAATGATAAGATTTCACGATAACGGTTTTTTTGTTCATCTTCGGAAGGAAAACCGCTTTGTAACATAAAAGGGATTTCTGTGCGATAAAGACCGACACCATCTATGCCAACGCTAATACGTTGTTCATATTTAATGCTTAGCCCTGCATTTAATTGCACACTGATGGATTCACCATTTTTTAATACCGCTTGCTGTTCAAGCTGCTCTTCAGCAAGTTGACTCAATACTCTTTCTTCATCAATGATTTGCCGATATTCCTGCATGATAAAGGGTTCTGGCTCAATAAAAATCTCACCACGATAACCATCAAGAATCAGCATCCGGTTGTGAAGTAGCTCCGGTTGAATATCTGCCCCCATAATGGCAGGGATCCCCATTGCTCGAACTAAAATCGCTGAGTGTGAATGAGTCGCACCATCACGAACTATCACCCCTGCCAGTTGTTGTTCTGGCAACTCAGCCAATAGATTGGCACTAAGCTCATCCGCCACAAGAATAAAGCGATCTGGCCATGTATTTGTCGTACTGAGATCATCATCTAAATGAAATAGTAAGCGCTGACCTAAAGCTTTTAAATCTGAAGCTCGTTCTCGCATATAACTATCTTTAAGACTTGAGAACTGTGCAGAAAACTTCTCTATCACCACTTTTACTGCCCACTCAGCAACATAGCCTTGTTGTATAACCCCAGTCATTTTTTGTCTTAATTGGGGATCGTTAAGTAAATGCGAATAGAGATCGAAAATAGCCGCACTCTCTTTTTGTGAATTCGCCATAAAGCGCTTACTAAAACGGCGACACTCTGATGTTGCATCTTCTAAGGCGACCGTTAATCGGTTTAATTCACTTTTTATATCCAGTGCGCTGGCTTTAAAAACATGATCTAAGGTTGGCTGAGACATCTCTTGCCAACCATATGCCATCACTACCCCCGTAGAAACGGATAGGGCTTTAATACGGCTTTGACGATATTGTCCAAATAATCCTTTCGTTTGCACTTGCGACAATATCGCCCCTAATTGGGTGGCTAGTGTCACCATAAAAGATTCTTCGCTTTCATTAAATAAGCGTCGCTCTTTTTGCTGAACCACCAACACCCCAAGTAACTGACGACGATAGACAATGGGCACGCCGAGAAAAGCGCGCAGATCATCCTCTTTTACTTGTGGCAGATAGGTAAAATTAGGGTGTTCACGAATATCAGCCAGATTAATCAGCTCAGAAAGACGTCCTACTTCACCCACCACCCCCTCATCAAATGAGAGGCTGACGGCACGCCCTTTCGGCTTTTTCAATCCTTTTGTGGCCATTAAATAGAAACAGCGATGGGGAATATCGGCAAGATAAATAGAACACACATCCGTGTGCATAGCTTGACACGTTTCTTTCACTAATAGTTCAAGTGCTTCTGGCAGACTCGCTGCCATAGCCACTTTTTCTACAATTTCCCGCAAACGTGTCAGCATAGTGTTATCTAATACCTTTTACGGCGATATCCATAGGAAGGACGAGACATAGACACTTGTTCTTGTAATGGCATAACTACTGGTGCGAACTCTTTCATCACGCGACGATATACATCTCGTTTAAAAGAGACGACTTGACGAACAGGATACCAATAGCTAACCCAACGCCAACCATCAAACTCTGGCGTTTTGCTCTGCTGAACATTAATGTCCTTGTCGTTACTTGTTAACTGCAAAAGGAACCAACGCTGTTTTTGTCCAATACAAACAGGTTTTGTGTCCCAACGCACCAAACGCTTAGGTAACTTGTAACGTAACCAGTTACGCGTGGAGGCAAGGATTTTAACATCCTTACGACTTAATCCAACTTCTTCGAACAACTCACGATACATGGCTTGTTCTGGTGATTCTCCAGGATTAATTCCCCCTTGAGGAAATTGCCATGAATGTTGTCCATAGCGACGGGCCCAAAGCACTTGCCCTTGCCGATTACAAATTACAATCCCCACATTCGGGCGGTAGCCATCATCATCGATCACCAGACTACCTCAATAACCAAACTTGAAAGATAACTCATTGTTTCATACTACCCACAAACGGTAAACCACTATCAACAGACTTTGCACAACGTGAGTATTTATCTACAATGGGAATGTCTCAACGGGGTGCTTTTTTTAAGCTGAGAAAAACTCGTGGAACCTGATCCAGCTAATACTGGCGTAGGGATTTGAGTCAGGATGGCGCAATAATAACTCATTTGCCTCCTCACTCCTCAGATCCTACTTGACTTTTTACTGAGGAAAATAGCGTGTTAATAAATTCTCTTCGTTCAACTCTCTTATTCAGTGCACTAGGTTTGTTCAGTGCTTTTGCCACAAATGCACAACAAACCAAACCCACACTTACCGTCTATACCTATGACTCTTTTACCGCGGATTGGGGGCCTGGTCCGGCAATTAAAAAAGCATTTGAACAACAATGTGATTGTGAGCTAAAACTGGTTGCCCTTTCGGATGGGGTTTCTCTCCTTAATCGTTTACGTATGGAAGGGAGTAAAAGTAAGGCAGATATTATTTTAGGGCTAGATAACAATCTTATTCATGCGGCAAAACAGACCGGACTTTTTGCACCAAGCAATATTGATACATCAAAACTAGCATTACCTGAAAAATGGACTGATGACACTTTTGTGCCTTATGACTACGGTTATTTCGCTTTTATTTACGATAAAAATCGTATTACTCATCCCCCTAAAAGCATGGATGAGCTGTTAAATAGCCAACAGCCGTGGAAAATCCTTTATCAAGATCCACGTACCAGTACCCCCGGCTTAGGCTTAATGTTATGGATGCAATCACTGTATCCAAACAATACCGCTGAGCAGTGGCAAAAATTGGCGAATAAAACACTGACAGTAACCAAAGGCTGGAGTGAGTCCTATGGCTTATTCTTGAAAGGAGAAGGGGATTTTGTGCTTAGTTACACCTCATCTCCGGGCTACCATATTTTGGCAGATAAAAAGGACAATTATGCGGCAGCTATTTTTGATGAAGGACACTATTTACAGGTAGAAGTTGCAGCCAAGCTAAAATCCAGCAAACAGCCAGAATTAGCTCAGCAATTTATGCAATTTATGCTAACCCCCGCTTTCCAAGAAACCATCCCAACCACTAATTGGATGTATCCTGTTATTGATATGCCACTACCTGAGGTCTACTCCGTTATGCCTAAACCGCAAAAGTCATTACAATTTGATGCTGATGTGGTAGCCAAAGAGCGCCAAACATGGACACGTAATTGGCAATCTGCGGTTAGCCGCTAATGGGTAAATGGCTTATCCCGGGGCTATGCGCCTCGGGATTATTACTTACCGTCGCCCTTCTCTCCTTCGGTGCTTTATGGTTTAACGCGCCAAGTGGTGATTTATCGACTATTTTTGCTGATAGTTACCTATGGCATGTGGTGCGCTTTACTTTTTGGCAAGCATTTTTATCCGCGCTATTTTCCATTTTACCGGCAATTTGGTTAGCAAAAGCGCTCTATCGACGCCAATTTGTTGGCAGAACGCTCTTTTTACGCTTATGTGCAATGAGTTTAGTTCTACCGGTGTTAGTGGCGCTATTTGGCATTTTAACTGTGTATGGTCGCATGGGGTGGCTGGCTCAAATATGCCAATGGTTAGGGATTGATTATCATTTTACACCTTATGGTTTACAAGGCATTTTACTCGCACATATTTTTTTCAATATGCCACTGGCTACCAGAATGTTGTTACAAGCCTTGGAAAGTATTTCTACCGAGCAACGCCAATTAGCATCACAATTGGGAATGAATGGCTGGCAACGTTTTCGTTTTCTCGAGTGGCCCTATTTATGGCGACAAATCCTGCCTACTGCATCACTGATTTTTATGCTCTGCTTTGCAAGTTTCGCGACTGTATTAGCGCTGGGAGGTGGGCCTGCGGCAACAACTGTTGAATTGGCAATTTATCAAGCATTAAGTTATGACTACGATTTACATCGTGCAGCGCTATTAGCATTAATTCAGCTATTTTGCTGCTTAGGATTAGTACTTGTTAGCCAAAAATTAAAGGGAACACTCTTTGTCGGTAGTCATCAAAAACTAAGCTGGCGTGATCCTAGCGACTCATTAATCAATAAAATAACGGATAGTTTAATTATCGTACTTGCTATGCTCTTTTTACTTCCTCCGTTATTAGCGGTGATAAGTGATGGTTTAAACAGTCAATTATTAGGTGTTCTACAACAGCCGGTACTTTGGCAAGCCTTTACAACATCATTAATTATTGCACTTGGCGCTGGGGGACTTTGTGTTATTTTAACGATGATGTTGCTCTGGAGTAGTCGAGAATTACGCTTACGCCATTTTAAAAAGGCCGGACAAGCGCTGGAAATGAGTGGACTCATTATTCTGGCTATGCCGGGCATTGTATTAGCGACGGGCTTTTTTCTATTATTAAACAGCACAACCGGATTACCTGAATCCCCCTATCTTTTAGTGATCCTCACTAATGCGCTTATGGCTATTCCATATGCTTTAAAAGTACTTGAAAACCCAATGAATGATATTGCAGCCCGCTATAATCTATTATGTGCTTCCCTTAATTTGCGAGGTATTAATCGTCTACGTTGGATAGAGCTACGCGCTTTGAAAAAGCCACTATCACAAGCACTGGCTTTTGCTTGTGTCATTTCCATTGGTGATTTTGGTATTGTTGCCTTATTTGGAAATGAAACTTTTAGAACATTACCTTTTTACCTCTATCAGCAAATCGGTGCTTATCACACACAAGATGGCGCTGTCACCGCGATGCTCCTTTTGCTGTTATGTTTCACGCTTTTTAGCCTTATCGAACGCGTTTCAGGAAAATCCTATGATTAAGTTAGAGCAGCTTTCTTATACCTATGAGCACCAACATCTGACCTTTAATTTAACGGTAAAAGCGGGGGAGCGTATTGCTATTTTAGGTCCCAGTGGTGCAGGTAAAAGCTCATTACTCAGCTTAATAGCGGGTTTTCTGCCCTCAGAGTCAGGCTCGTTATTTTTAAAAGGGAAAGATCATACCAAAACAGCCCCTGCCCAACGCCCTATCTCGATGTTATTTCAAGATAACAATCTTTTTCCTCATCTCACGGTAAGACAAAATATTGGTTTAGGGCTAGATCCAGGGCTAAAGCTCACTGTGGCACAGAAAGCACTATTAGAAAGTCGAGCCAAACAGGTTTCTTTAAGTGATTATCTAGAGCGTTTACCTTCACAGCTATCAGGAGGTCAACGTCAACGAGTGGCAATTGCCCGTTGTCTGGTACGTGAACAGCCTATTTTATTGTTAGACGAACCTTTTTCCGCCCTTGATCCCGCATTACGTATCGAAATGCTGACATTATTAGAACAAATTTGTGATGAAAAAAATCTCACTTTACTCATGGTGTCTCACAGCTTAGAAGATGCTCATAAAATCGCACCAAGAGCGCTTGTTATTGATAATGGCACCATTGTCTATGATGGAAATACAGCGTCATTAATCAAAGGCGAAGTGGATCAATCACTGCTGTTAGGGATACCTTTTAATTAATCTATTGAAATATAGCGATATCGAAAGAAGCTTATTCCCCCCTACAAGCCTCTTTCGAATATTTCGAATACTTGACTATTTTTCGAATATTTCAGATAATCTAGTTATTAAAAAGGGGGAAATACTAATGAATACGATAAGTGAGAGACTTAGTGCTGAAGATATTGCATTAGCAAAATTAAGTAGCCAAGAGCTATCCGCTGTTATGGATATTAATGGCAAAACGCAGAAGCTATCCATTATAGATAAGACGGGTAATAATCATATTGTACAAATACCAAATAGTGCATTACGCCTAATGATTGAAATTCTTACTCAACTAGGGCAAGGGAATACTGTTAGTATCACACCAATCCATGCTGAGCTAACGACACAGGAAGCGGCTGATATACTCAATATGTCCCGTCCTACATTTGTAAAATTATTAGATACACGAGCGATACCCTACTCTAGAAAAGGAAATCGTAGGAAAGTTGCTTATGCTGATATTGTTGCTTATAAAAATGAATTGGAGCAAAAACGACTTGATGCCCTTGCTGAATTATCGCAATTAGATCAAGAAATGGATATGGGGTATTAATGACAAACTATACTGTTTTGCTTGATGCCTGTGTCATGTATCCAGCCCCTCTTAGAAGTTATTTAATGTATCTTGCTAATACTGGTTTATTTAGAGCACGTTGGAGTAATCAGATCCATGATGAATGGATCACTAATTTATTAGTCAACAATCCAACATTAACAGCTGAGCGACTAATACGAACCAGAGATTTAATGAATGCACATGTTCCTGATTGTTTAGTAGAAGGCTACGAACCGCTTATTTGTGGTTTAAAGCTACCTGATCCTAATGATCGTCATGTGCTAGCAGCAGCAATAAAAGGGCAGGCTCAAGCTATAATTACATTTAACTTAAAAGATTTTCCGCAAAAATACCTTAATTCTTTTGATATTTCAGCTATCCATCCTGATGAATTTTTGAGTGACATGTTTGAATTAAATCCTAGTAGCTGTATTAAAGCGGCGCAACAACATAGACAAAGCCTAAAGGATCCACCAATGACCGTAGAGACCTTTTTAGGCTGTTTACAAAAGCAGAAATTACCTCAGTTTATTTCCCATTTACGGGCATTCCAGATATTATTATAAGTGCATCAACCCGTGTAATATCCCATTTCCTATCATAACAAGGCTATGATTAATATTATAATTAATAGTTAACGATCTCTTTTTCAAGCTTCAATATCTCGCTTATTAGGAAATTATGACAATTCACACAGAGCAAGGCTTTATTCTTACCCGCCATTGGAGTGATACCCCACAAGGTATCGCTGTCTCCTATTGGTTGGCGACAGAAAATGGACCGCGTAAAGTCACGGTTGCAAAGCAGTATGCTATTGGTTTTGTTGCCCAACAAAATGAAAGTATATTACGCTCAGTGGTTGGTCATAATCGCGATATTGATATTCGTCCTCTGGCGTTAAAAGACTTTGAAAGACAACCTGTTTTGGGGGTTTATTGTAAACAATACCGCCAACTTACCCAGCTTGAACAGCAATTAAAACAGTATAATATTCGCCTATATGAAGCCGATATCCGCCCACATGAACGCTATATGATGGAGCGTTTTATCACCGCGCCTGTATGGTTTCGTTATCAAAATAGTCATACTGTCACGCTAAAACCTGCCAGTGATTATCGTCCTACATTACGTACCGTCTCTTTAGATATTGAAACCAGTGAGTTTGGTGAGCTTTATTCTATTGGATTAGCCGGTTGCGGTGATAACGTTGTTTTTATGCTTAGTGACACCCTCCCAGAAGTTCAAGAAAGCCAACAACCTGAAGGCTATCGTCTGTGCTATGTAAGTAGTCGATTACAACTCCTTGAAAAACTAAATGCTTGGATACAAGAGTACGATCCTGATGCAATTATTGGTTGGAATCTTATTCAATTTGATTTGCGTATCTTGCATACCCATGCTCAGCGTTACGGGATCAATTTATTATTAGGACGACAAAATACCCCATTAGAGTGGCGTGAACATGGTTTTAAAGCGGGGCACTTTTTTGCCTCAACACAAGGGCGTTTAATTATTGATGGTATTGATGCTTTAAAAATGGCGACATGGAATTTTCCCTCTTTTAGCCTAGAGTCAGTTGCTCAAACACTGTTAGGGGAAGGGAAAGCGATTGATACACCTTATGCCAGAATGGACGAAATCAATCGCCGTTTTAAAGAAGATAAGCCCGCCTTAGCGTATTATAACTGGCAAGATTGTGTCTTGGTTAATCGTATCTTTGATACCACACACTTAATGGAATTCTTATTAGAAAGAGCCAGTGTAACAGGGCTGGCAGCAGATAGAAGCGGTGGCTCTGTCGCAGCATTTACTCACCTCTATTTACCCTCAATGCATCGTCTTGGTTATGTTGCCCCCAATCAAGGTGAAAAACCCGAAGAGCATAGCCCTGGTGGTTTTGTCATGGACTCAACACCGGGTCTCTATGACTCAGTGGTGGTACTGGACTATAAAAGCCTATATCCCTCTATTATTCGCACCTTTTTAATCGATCCGGTGGGAATGATTGAAGGTATGCATCACCCTGATAGCACACATGCCGTTCCCGGTTTTCGTCAAGCGTGGTTTTCACGAGAAAAACACTGTTTACCCACCATTGTTTCACAAATCTGGCATGAACGAGATAATGCTAAACGTCATAACAACGCCCCGCTCTCTCAAGCATTGAAAATTATTATGAATGCTTTTTATGGTGTATTAGGCTCGGTAGGCTGTCGTTTTTTTGATCCTCGATTGGCTTCATCAATTACTTTACGTGGTCATGAAATAATGAAAAAGACCCGTGAATTAATTGAGTCAAAAGGCTATCAAGTGATTTATGGTGATACTGATTCTACTTTTGTTTGGCTTAAAGCCGCTCATAACGAAGTACAAGCTGAGCAGATCGGTCGTCAATTAGCGCAAGATGTTAATCAATGGTGGAAAAGCTATCTGACTGAAACTTACCAGCTTGATAGCCAATTAGAGCTTGAGTACGAAACCCATTATCGCCGATTCTTGATGCCCACTATTCGAGGCATGGAAACCGGAAGTAAAAAACGTTATGCAGGGCTAAGTCATGATAAAATGGTGTTTAAAGGATTGGAAACAGTCAGAACAGACTGGACACCACTGGCGCAAGCGTTTCAAAAAGAGCTTTATACACGCATCTTTAATCAGCAACCTTATCAACAGTTTATTCGTGATTATGTTGCTGATACGCTATTAGGAAAATATGATGATAGACTGGTTTATCGAAAAAGATTGCGACGAAAATTATCAGACTACCAGCACCATATCCCCCCTCACGTCAAAGCAGCTCGATTAGCGGATGACTATAATCAGTTACAAAATAGGCCGCAACAATATCAGCAAGGCGGTTGGATTAGTTATATAATTACTCACTTGGGGCCAGAGCCGTTAGAGCATATCACTTCGACACCTGACTATGAACACTACATTAATAAGCAATTAATGCCGATAGCAGATGCTATTTTGCCATTTCTACAAGATGATTTTTCTACCTTGTTAAATGGGCAAATGACGCTCTCTTTTTAAGATGTATTATTTTGCAGGTGACGGCTTGCTTTGCATCTATTAACATAACGCCCCTTTGGTGATAATCACCTTTTTTCTCATCTTGAGAAAGATACTATTTTTTATCCCGTAGATTGGATGACAACACCGCAATACTGCATTCATTAATAATGATTTTATAAATTATATATTTGAGAGCTGAGTTTATATATATGCCTTTTACTCTTGGTCAACGTTGGATTAGCGATACAGAAAGCGAACTTGGACTAGGTACTGTTGTGGCAATTGATGCCCGTATGGTGACCTTACTTTTTCCTGCATGTGGCGAAAATCGTCTTTATTCCCGCCATGATGCCCCAATAACGCGGGTGATGTTTAATGTGGGGGATACTGTCACCAGTCATGAAGGCTGGAAGCTCGCCATCGACAACGTTGTGGAAGATAATGGCTTACTTATTTATCACGGCGTACGTTTAGATACCGAAGAGCCAGCACAACTGCGTGAAGTATTCTTAGATAACAAACTCACTTTTAATAAGCCACAAGATCGTCTTTTTGCCGGTCAAATAGACCGTATGGATCGTTTTGCTTTACGCTATCGTGCGCGTAAATTTATGAGCGAACAGTTTAAGCAAGCACAAAGTGGTCTACGTGGTATTCGCGCAAGTCTTATTCCTCATCAGCTCTATATTGCTAATGAAGTGGGTAAACGTCATAACCCACGCGTTTTATTAGCGGATGAAGTTGGGCTGGGTAAAACTATCGAAGCGGGTATGATAATCCACCAGCAAATCATGGATGGACGCGCTGAGCGTGTTTTAATTATCGTTCCTGAAAGCTTACAACATCAGTGGTTAGTTGAGATGTTACGTCGTTTCAACCTACGTTTTTCACTGTTTGATGATAGCCGTTATAGCGAATCTTTATTAGATAGCGATAATCCTTTCGAAACAGAGCAGATGATCATTTGCTCATTAGACTTTGTGCGTAAAAACAAACAACGCTTTGAACACCTTGTTGAAGCGACTTGGGATATGTTAGTTGTCGATGAAGCCCACCATCTGGTATGGAGTGAAAAGGCACCAAGCCGAGAATACCAAGTTATCGAAACGCTAGCTGAAGCGATCCCTTCTGTATTGTTATTAACCGCAACACCGGAGCAACTTGGTCAAGAAAGCCATTTTGCCCGCTTACGTTTGCTCGATCCTAATCGTTTCCACGATTACAACGAATTTATTAATGAACAACAAAAATATCGCCCCGTAGCCGATGCGGTAACCATTTTGCTTTCAGAAGATGATTTAAATAACGAACAGCAAAATAGCATCAGTGAGATGATCAGCGAGCAAGATATAGAGCCGTTGCTAAAAGCCTCTAATACCCAAGGTGAAGAGCGTACAAAATCTCGCCAAGCACTTATTCATATGTTGATGGATAGACACGGTACGGGTCGTCTGTTATTTCGCAATACTCGCTCCGGCGTCAAAGGCTTCCCTAACCGACTGTTGCACGCAATAAAAATGCCACTACCAACTCAGTATCAAACCGCCATTAAGGTGGCTGAGATTATGGCAGCGAAAAAGAGCCTCGAAGTACGAGCAAAAGAGATGCTCTATCCTGAACGTATCTACCAAGAGTTTGAAGGTGAAAATGCCACATGGTGGAACTTTGATCCACGCGTTGAATGGCTACTAGGCTTTTTAACCGCCAATCGTCATGAAAAAGTATTAGTCATTTGTGCTCAAGCCGCCACAGCATTGCAATTAGAACAAGTTTTACGTGAACGTGAAGGTATTCGTGCTGCAGTATTCCATGAAGGGATGTCTTTACTTGAACGAGATCGTGCAGCCGCTTATTTCGCCTCAGAAGAGGAAGGCGCACAAGTGTTACTATGTTCTGAAATCGGTTCAGAAGGGCGTAACTTCCAATTTGCTAATCAACTAGTGATGTTTGATCTCCCCTTTAATCCTGATTTATTAGAACAACGTATTGGTCGTCTTGATCGTATCGGTCAAAACCGCGACATTGATATCAGTGTGCCTTATCTTGAAGGAACCGCTCAATCTGTTCTATTACGTTGGTATCACGAAGGGTTAGATGCATTTGAACATACCTGCCCGACGGGTCGTACAATTTATGACAACGAATATGATGCGCTAGTCAATTATCTTGCTCAACCTAATGAACTAGGTGATTTTGATAAGTTTATCGTTTCTTGTCGTAAGCAACATGATGAGATGAAACTCAAACTAGAGCAAGGTCGTGACCGTCTATTAGAAATGCACTCTAACGGCGGTGAAGTTGGCGTTGAGTTAGCGAATAAGATTGCAGAGCAAGATAACGATCCCGATCTGGTTAACTTCGCCTTAAACTTATTTGATATTGTGGGCATTAACCAAGAAGATCGTAGTGATAGCTTAATTGTATTAACGCCATCAGATCATATGTTAGTTCCTGACTTCCCAGGATTACCACAAGATGGTTGCACAATTACCTTTGATAGAGAGCACGCACTCTCTCGTGAAGATACGCAATTTATCAGTTGGGAACATCCTATTATCCGTAATGGTTTAGATTTAGTCTTATCTGGTGATACAGGTAGTTGTGCGGTTTCTTTATTGAAAAACAAAGCATTACCTGTAGGTACGCTATTAGTTGAACTGATTTATGTCGTAGAAGCGCAAGCCCCTAAACACCTTCATTTAACTCGCTTCTTACCGGCAACTCCAGTACGCTTATTACTTGATTTAAAAGGTAATAATCTTGCATCACAAGTTGAATTTGAAAGTTTTAACCGCCAATTAAATGCGGTGAATCGCCACACATCCAGCAAATTGGTCAATGCGGTACAAAATGAAGTTCATCATGTACTAAAAGCATCAGAATCCTTAATGGAAGCGGAAGCGAAAACGCTAATTGAACAAGCGAAGCAAGAAGCAGACAACGCATTAACACATGAGTTATCACGCTTAGAGGCATTACGTGCCGTTAACCCAAATATACGTGATGACGAAGTTGAAGCAATTGAAAATGAGCGTACGCATATTCTTAACCACTTAGATGAAGCGACATGGCGCTTAGATGCGATCCGTTTAATTGTTGTTACCCACCAATAATCACTGTTAAAACGGGGGAAAGCTTTATCTCCCCCGTTATTTTGCTGAGATATCCACTATGATGGAAGTTTATAACCCCCCCACTGATCCTTGGTTACACGTTTTATATCAAGATGAGCATATTATTGTTGTTAATAAACCCAGTGGATTGCTATCTGTACCCGGCAAAGCGCTAGAACATCACGACAGCATTATGTCGCGTATAAAAGCCGATTTTCCTGATGCGGAATCTGTTCATCGCCTTGATATGGCCACGAGTGGTGTGATGGTTGTTGCGCTTAATAAAGCCGCCGAGCGTGAATTAAAACGCCAATTTCGTGAACGAGAGCCGAAAAAAACCTATATTGCCCGTGTCTGGGGAAAGCTTGAAAAACCACAAGGGTTAGTAGATCTGCCGTTGATCTGCGATTGGCCTAATCGACCTAAGCAAAAAGTATGTTATGAAACAGGAAAGTCTGCACAAACTTTTTATGAAGTGTTGGAATATGAAGAAAATGCAACGCGGGTAAAACTATCACCAATAACCGGACGCTCCCATCAGCTACGGGTTCATATGCTAGCATTAGGTCATCCTATTTTAGGGGATCGTTTTTATGCTCATCCGCAGGCAAGAGCACTCGCACCTCGCCTGCAGTTACATGCTCAGGAATTATTTATTACGCATCCGGCCTTTCATTCACCGATACATTTTGAATGCCTGGCAGATTTTTAACCTGTCTTACGACACTAAAACGGTCACCGAACTTAGTGAAGCAAGGAGCAGACAGAGCGCTAATCCTATTACCCCAACAAGAACACGGACGTTTGACATTGATATAGTTCCTTTTATAAGAGAATGAGAGTGAAATAATTAAATTTCACTTATATTTTACCGTGACAAATAATAATCTCAACTAAGACTGAGTTATCTTCATCACGGATTAATTCTCTCTTTTCTCATCTTTATTTACAAGATGTTAACGAAATCCTTTTTCTTTTTTAATCAAATCGTAAGCAACTTGGATAGCTTGTGCTTTTTGTTTTGCAATTTCCATCATCTCCGGTGGTAAACCTTTTGCAACCAATTTATCAGGATGATGTTCTCCCATTAATTTTCGATAAGCTCTTTTTATTGTTTTAACATCATCACCCTCTTTAATACCTAACACTTTATAGGCGTCAGAAAGCGTTGGGCCTTGAGTTTGTGGCTGATAATTTTGCCCTTGTTGATAATGAAAACTTTGCCCCGCCTGCATCATGGCTAATATATGTTCAAAACGGGCGCGAGAAAATCCGAGCTCATCAATAATAATAAACAGCATTTTACGTTCGTTAGGATGTAACTGCCCATCAGCAAATGCGGCTTGTAATTGAATTTCCAGAAACATCTGCAGTAAATCACGGCGACCAGCACAAATTTGGCGAACACGTTGTAAGGTGGCTCTAAGTGGGAAATCAACCTCTTTACCTTCTCGAAACGCCTGTTGTGCTGCTTGACGTGCTGCCCCATGTAAATTCATTCTATCCATTAACGTACTGGCTAATGTGATATCGGTTTGTGTCACTCGTCCTTTGGATTTGGTTAAATGCCCTAAGACTTGGAATGTGGCAGCAAAGAAATAGGCTTGTCTATCACGATTATAGCGCCCACCATAGCTTAATTTACTTCTTTGTACGTCATAAAGGTGTCCTAGAAAAACCCCAATCACAATGCCCCAAAAGCCGATCCCGGCAAAACTACCGATGATAAGGCCTAATAATTTTCCCCAATAGCGCATAGACTCCTCAAATCTTCAATGCCCTGCTCACAATTTTGCATTATCATACTATTCATTTGCTTTCACACCTAACATCAAGCAAGCTCAAATAAACTTTTTCTTAAAATGATGAGGTTTTCGCTAGCTGCTTGCACAGAGATAATGCTGTTTTCGTTTAAATTGTGTTAAAGTAAAATAAGTGACCAAACGAATAACTTTAGCGTTGTTATGCAGCACGAAATACCGCACAAGCGCGGTGTTTTTTTGTTTCTAATAAAGCTATAAACCGATTTCAACATAGAAACATCGAAAAAAGGGAACTGCTCTTTTTTCGGTTACCGTTAGAACAATGTTCAGGACGTTGGGCTAGTGTTGCATAACTCCCTGCGTTAGTTTCTCGCTATTTAGCAGTAGAAGCCACTGATGACGGAAGCACATAAATACTCATGAAAAAAAGTTATCCCACACTGCTGGCCACCTTAGTTTGGGCCACAATTTATGCTCAGCCTGCATATGCTGATCTTGCCTCTCAATGTTTACTGGGAGTCCCTGTTTATAATAAGCCATTAGTCGAAGGCGATCCTAACTCATTACCTGTCACCATTACGGCTAAGGATATGCAGGGGGAATACCCACGCATGATCCAATATAGAGGCAATGTAGACATTAAACAGGGAAATCAAACATTAAGCGCAGATAATGTTGAGTTGACCCAAACAGAAGGTGAAACACCATTAAGAATGGTCACCGCGACAGGTAATGTCTCTTATGATGATCCACAAATCATCTTAAAAGGCCCACGTGCTTGGTCTAATCTAAATAATAAAGATACTGATATCGAAGAAGGTAAATACCAAATGGTGGGCCGACAAGGCCGTGGCTACGCGAATAAAATGCAAATGCGTGGCGAAAACCGCTATACCATTATGGATAAAGGGATGTTTACCTCTTGTCTACCCGGCGACGATAGTTGGAGTGTTGTCGGCTCTGAGGTTATCTTAGATCGTGAAGAGCAAGTAGCAGAAATTTGGAATGCACGTTTTCGTGTTGCTAACGTCCCAGTTTTCTATAGTCCTTATCTGCAATTACCGATCGGCGATAAACGTCGCTCTGGTTTCTTAATTCCTAATGGTAACTATTCTCGTAGTTCTGGGTTTGACTTCCAACTACCTTACTATTGGAATATTGCCCCTAATTATGATGCGACTATTACCACGAATTATATTAGTCGCCGTGGTTTAAAGCTCGATAATGAATTTCGTTATTTAACAAAACCGGGTCGCGGTACGATTGCGGTTGATTGGATCAACCACGACAGTCAATACAATAAAGATAAAGCAGACGAAAAAGCGGGTTATCTGGCGCGTGATTCTGCTACACGTTGGTTATTCTATTGGGGTCACAGTGGGGTGATGAACAATGTGTGGCGCTTTAATGTTGACTACACAAAAGTCAGTGATAACAAATATTTCACCGACTTTACTTCGCAATATGGTAATACCACTGATGGTTATGCGACGCAAAAATTCAGTACCGGTTATGCTCAGCAAAATTGGAATGCCACATTAACCACTAAACAGTTCCAAATTTTCTCAGATAATAAAGATGCAAGGGCTTATCGTGCTGAGCCGCAGCTTGATCTTAATTATTATAAAAATGATATTGGCCCATTTGATTTTCGTACTTATGCACAATTTGTCCGCTTTACCAGTGTCGGAGAAAACACCCCTGAAGCGAACCGTTATCATATAGAGCCAACCATTTCCTTACCTGCCTCCACTGGCTGGGCAAGCTTTAATAATGAGTTTAAATTGATGGCGACTCATTATGATCAAGATATTCCTGATGCTTATAAGAAGAAGTATCCACATCAAAAACTTGATGATAGCGTTAACCGCGTACTACCACAATTTAAGTCAGATATGAAAGTGGTATTTGAGCGCCAATATGACACTAACGATATTACGCAAACGTTAGAGCCACGAGTACAATATCTGTATGTACCGTATAAAGATCAGTCTAATATCAATAACTTTGACTCAGCGCTATTACAATCCAACTATAGCGGACTTTTCCGTGACAGAATGTACGGTGGTCTAGATCGCATTGCTTCTGCAAACCAATTAACGGCGGGTGTTACTTCACGTTTTTATGATAGTGAATTGGTTGAACGTTTTAATATTTCTGTTGGTCAAATCTATTTCTTTGAGCGTCCGAAAACAGGTTCATCGAATGAAATTATCAATAGCAAAGATGAAACCGGATCTATGGTATGGGCAGGCGATGCATATTGGCGTATTACTGATACTTTAGGTATGCGTGGTGGTTTACAATATGACCGTCGTTTAGGCAGTGTCTCTATGGGTGATGCGATTATGGAGTATCGCCGTGATAGCGACCATCTCTTACAATTGAGCTATCGTTATGTAGACCGTGATTATATTCAAGCAACACGGGTTCGCCCTTATGATGGCGGGGTCAATCAACTACCAGAATACCAAAAAGGCATTTCTCAAATTGGTGTTGTCGGCAGTTGGCCTTTAGCAGAACGTTGGGGACTGGTCGGCGCTTATTACTTTGATACCAAAGATTCAGAGCCAGTAAGCCAAATGGTTGGCTTACAATATAACACCTGTTGCTGGGCGGTAAACGTTGGTTATGAACGTAAAATTGTTGGCTGGAAAGAAGACCACAGCGATATTGACAACAAATGGTCAATCAATTTGGAACTCAGAGGCCTAAGTAACAATCATAGTTTAGGTAGTCAAAAAATGCTTGAGCGCGGTATCTTACCTTATCAAAGAGCGTTTTGATTAACCCAAACGACAAAATTGGCTGAATGAATATGTCATCGCGCAAAATGCGGAAAACACATAATGGGAAACTTATGAAAAATTGGAAAACGCTGGTTATCGGCTTAATGATCACGGTTGGTGCAGCCACCAGCACAACCACTTTTGCAGCACAAGAACTCAACCGCGTATCGGCTATCGTCAATAACGGTGTCGTTCTGGAAAGCGACGTCAATAGAATGTTACAAACGGTGCAAATGAATGCCAAAAATGCCGGGCAAGAAATGCCTGATGAGCAAGTTTTGCGCCAACAAATCTTAGAGCGCTTGGTGATGGATAACATCATCTTGCAAATGGCTCAACAGATGCAAATTGATATTCCTGAAGCTGCCGTTGAGTCAACCATTCAAGGGATTGCCGCAGAAAATAACCTGACACTAGAGCAGTTAAAAAAACGTCTTGCTGCCGATGGCATTGCTTATAACGATTATCGTCAAGATATTCGTAAAGAGATGATGTTAGCAGAAGTGCGTAATAACGAAGTTCGTCGTCGTATTACGATTTTGCCACAAGAAGTGGACTCATTAGCTAAACAAATTGAAAGCCAAGCAAGCCAAAGTATTGATCTTAATCTTAGCCATATCTTAATTCCATTATCAGAAAATCCATCACCTGCAGAAATTGAAAAAGCACAGCAAGTGGTGAACCGTATTAAGAACCAGCTAAAAAACGGTGCTGATTTCGGAAAATTAGCTGCCACTTATTCTGCCGATCCACAAGCACTTAATGGTGGTAATATGGGATGGGCATCAATTGATGAGTTACCGACAATCTTTGCTAAACAGCTTGCTAATGCACAAAAAGGTGAAATTGTCGGGCCACTGCAATCAGGTGTTGGTCTACATATTATTAAAGTCAATGATATACGTGGTGCTTCAAAAACCGTTTCTGTGACTGAAGTAAAAGCACGCCATATCTTACTAAAAAGCTCGCCTATCATGAATGATGAGCAGGCTTATGCCAAACTACAGAAAATTTCCGCCGATATTCGTAGCGGTAAAATCAGTTTTGCGGATGCGGCTAAAGAGTATTCTGAAGATCCCGGTTCAGCATTACGTGGCGGTGAGTTAGGATGGTCAATGCCTGATATTTATGATCCAGCTTTCCGTGACGCGTTGATGCGTTTAAACAAAAATGAATTAAGCCAACCTGTGCGCTCTAATTTTGGCTGGCACTTAATTGAACTTGAAGATACGCGTAGCGTTGATAAAACAGATGCAGCGAATAAAGAACAAGCTTACCGCTTACTGTTTAACCGCAAGTTTAATGAAGAAGTGCAAAACTGGATGCAAGAGTTGCGTGCAGGCGCTTATGTGAAAATAATGAACGAGAATAATGCAAACTAAGCTAAAAAAACCCCTCGTTATCACCCCCGGCGAACCCGCCGGGGTTGGTCCTGACCTGATTATTTCATTAGCACAGTCACAGTGGGCACTTCCTTGGGTAGTATGCGCTGATCCTCAATTATTACGAGCAAGAGCACAGCAACTCAATCTCCCACTCACTTTAGTTGAATATTCCCCAGATAATCCACCTACAGCACATATCCCTGGCCAAATTTGTGTACTTGCCGTTGAATTAACCGACCCTTCGGTTGTCGCAGGTACACTTAATACTGCCAATGGCCACTATGTGGTACAAACGCTTGCTCGCGCTTGTGATGGATGTTTAAACGGAGAGTTTTCTGCTTTAGTCACAGGGCCGGTACATAAAGGGGTTATTAATGATGCCGGTGTGCCATTTACAGGGCATACAGAGTTCTTTGCCGATCGTAGCCATTGTCAACGAGTGGTGATGATGCTGGCAACGGACACTTTAAGAGTCGCTCTCGCCACCACACACCTGCCCTTAAGAGAAGTTGCTGATGCGATTACGGGTGAGTTGCTTAATGAGATCATCACCATTTTAAACCATGATCTAAAAACCAAATTTGGCATCTCATCACCACATATTTACGTATGCGGCCTAAATCCTCATGCTGGAGAAGGCGGTCATATGGGGCGTGAGGAGATCAATATTATTGAACCCGCATTAGAGCAATTACGCCAACAAGGTATTCAACTTCATGGGCCTTACCCTGCGGATACCTTATTCCAGCCTAAATATTTAACACATGCAGATGCTGTGCTTGCGATGTATCACGATCAAGGATTACCTGTGCTAAAATATGAAGGTTTCGGTCGTGCTGTGAATATCACGCTCGGTCTACCTTTTATTCGTACATCTGTTGATCATGGGACAGCCCTTGAACTTGCAGGTACTAAAAGCGCAGATGCTGGCAGTTTTCGCACCGCATTAAATTTAGCCATTAATATGATACAAAATTGTAATGAATAATAGAGTCCATCAGGGGCACTTTGCCCGCAAACGCTTCGGGCAGAACTTTTTAACAGACAGCTATATTATTGAAAGTATTGTTGAATCTATTTATCCACAACCCGGTGAAGCCGTTATTGAAATCGGTCCTGGTTTAGGCGCGCTTACTGAGCCGGTGGGGGAAAGAATGGATAAAATGACGGTCGTCGAAATTGACCGTGATTTAGCTGCACGCTTAGAAGTTCACCCTACATTAAAAGATAAGCTAACCATTATTCAGCAAGATGCGATGACGATTGATTTTGCCCAATTAGCAAAAGAGCGTCAGCAACCTCTGCGGGTTTTTGGTAACCTACCTTATAATATTTCAACGCCATTAATGTTCCATCTATTTAGTTTTGCTGATGCCATTTCTGACATGACTTTTATGTTGCAAAAAGAGGTGGTTAATCGCCTAGTGGCAAGTCATGGTAGTAAAACTTATGGCCGCTTAAGTGTCATGGCACAATACCACTGCCAAGTCATTCCTATTATTGAAGTGCCACCAAGCTCATTTAAGCCAGCCCCGAAAGTAGATTCTGCCGTTGTGCGTCTGATCCCTTATAAGGAAAAACCCTATCCGGTGACAGATATTGCTATGTTAAGCCGTATCACATCACAAGCCTTTAATCAGCGCCGTAAAACGTTACGTAATAGCTTAGGTGGACTACTTACAGCAGAAGATATGCTGGCATTAGATATTGATCCCACAGCACGCGCAGAAAATATTTCTGTTGAGCAATACTGTAAAGTGGCAAACTGGTTATCATCACAACAGCAACACGCTGAGTGAAATAGCGCACACTAGACCTAGGAGGTATTATGTTTACTTCATCCAAAGTGGCGATACAGGTACAAAGCGTTTACATTGAGAGCCAATCTTCGCCAGAAGAACAGCGCTATGTTTTTGCTTATACCATCACCATACATAACTTGAATAAACATGCTATTCGCCTCCTACGTCGCTATTGGTTGATCACCAATGCACAAGGAAATACCACTGAAGTTCAAGGTGAAGGGGTTGTTGGTGAACAACCTCTGATTGAAGCTGGCTCACGGTATCGTTATACCAGTGGCGCAGTTCTTGAAACGCCGATGGGCACCATGGAAGGTCATTATGAAATGATTGACGCACAAGGACGTCTGTTTCAAATTGACATCCCTGTTTTCCGCCTTGCTATCCCTACATTGATAAATTAATTATGGCTACTTATTTAATTGGCGATGTTCACGGCTGTTATCGTGAATTACGCCAACTTCTCAATCAAGTTAATTTCGACGCCAATCAAGATACACTTTGGTTAACGGGGGATCTGGTTGCTCGAGGACCTGATTCACTTGAAGTATTGCGTTTTGTCAAAAGCTTAGGCTCAGTGTTAAAACTCGTATTAGGGAATCACGATCTGCATCTACTGGGGGTATTTGCAAAGATTAGTCGTAATAAACCCAAAGATAAGCTTAATGAATTACTCAATGCACCAGATGCTGATGAATTAATTAATTGGTTACGACGTCAACCGCTATTACAAGTTGATGAAGAAAAGAAAATCGTTATGGCACACGCAGGTATTACCCCTCAGTGGGATTTAGCAACAGCTAAAAAATGTGCCCGAGAAGTAGAAGCCATATTAAGTAGCGATAGTTACCCCCTTTTCATTAATTCCATGTATGGTGATATGCCCAATAATTGGTCACCCGAATTAACTGGCTTACCGCGATTACGCTTTAGCACCAATGCTTTTACTCGTATGCGCTATTGTTTTCCTAACGGGCAGTTGGATATGATTTGTAAAGATAAGCCTGAAAATGCGCCTGCGCCATTAAAACCTTGGTTTGATCTACCTAATCAACTACCGAATGATTACAGTATTATCTTTGGCCACTGGGCCTCTTTAGAGGGAAAAGGCACCCCTGAAAACATCTATGCGCTAGATACTGGCTGTTGCTGGGGCGGTGTTCTAACCTGTCTACGTTGGGAAGACAAACGTTATTTTATCCAACCTAGTCTCACACATTTACCATAATTTGGTAGCGTCAAGATAGCATAGGTGTTGATTTATTTTACTATGCTATCTGGGCTATCTGGGCTATCTACTCTCTTCTGAGAGCCATCACAA
>NZ_CAWQOK010000047.1:0-35412 GCF_963896075.1 Proteus sp. G4415 | reverse complement strand
CTTGTTTTTTGATAGCCGTTGGCTATCGTAATCTTTTTATTGATCGTTTTTATCAATTTGTACTAGAATCATCATTAGGGTTACCTGTCATTGAGGGGCGTATATGATGATCAATACAGTGGTAGGGAAAAGAATACAAAATAGAAGAAAAGAATTAAATATATCAAGTTCGAGAATTGCATTACAGTTAGGGATGACAGAGCAATATTATCTAAAATTAGAAAATGGTTATACTAAGATAACCGTTGATGAATTAATATGTATTGCGATTATTTTGAAAGTGTCACCACAAAGTTTATTACTAAAATCAACTGTTAGTCAGCAAAATAGGGATAGCCAATTAAATAATTATTATCACTAATAATATTATCACAATAGTGCTTTGTTAAAAAATACTCATATAGTAGTAGTTTATTGAGTAATATAGTAATGATAAGAAATTACTTTTAGGCATCTTTGATATTAAAATATAAGTATATATCTTTATTGAACGTCATAAATCAATAATTGATGATGCATATTTGATCGTTTTAAGATGTTTTCTATTACCACTCTATAGTGTTAATGCTTTGTTTTTATAGTATAAAATCAGGTCTAATGTTAAATGAAATAGTAATTAAAAGTCGTGATAGATGGCTAATCGTCACTAAAGTGAATTAATAATAACCCTCTATCTTATACTGATGGCATTTAACATCGCTGATGCGTTTTTATTTTCGCTATCTACTAAGGTGTATAACCGATTTTATTATTTAGGATCACAGTGATGGTTTAATTATTAGATTTATTAGTCAGTTAAGCCACGATTTAATAACGTGGCTTTAGTTTTATATGAGTTATTTCGTTATTGGTAAAAACTCACGTCCATAAAAACAATGAGTTGCATTACCACGGATCACTCGGTGATGAGCTAGGTGTCGCTGGTTATTAAATGAAGCTTGCTGTTGGGATAGATAATGAGTTAGATACCAAGCAATAAGCTGTTTCGCTAATTTTTTATTAGCATGTTGGCTTCGCTGAGACTGGATCTTGACGCTAATGCCTGTTGCAATATGCGTCGCTCTGACAGCTGAACTCGTTTTATTAACATGTTGTCCTCCGGGGCCATTGGCACGCATGGTTTCAAATAAAATTTCGGTGTCTTGGATTTCTTGTGGTGGGTCAAAATAAGCGATACCGATAAACCAATTTTTGCGTTTATGTTTAGGTCTTAAAGTACTTGTACATTGCCATTGCACAGTGCCTGACCATTGTTGTGCGATAGCTTTAGCCTCTGCACCTTTAAGCGATACTAATACTGACTTTAAACCATAACGAGATGGCTCTTGCTCAAGAATTATCACATCAACTTGCCGCTGCTCTGTGACGGTTAGAAAATAATTCAATGTTTTTTCTACCGCTATACAGCATTCTTCGGGGCCTTGTGCTGAAGAAAATTGTAATAACATTATGCTATCTCCCCACTGGTTTTATAAGTAATAACCGGTTTTAAGCGGGCGATAACCTCAATTAAACCAAGACTCCTCATACTTTCTATAACAGTTTCAATTGATTTATACGATTGAGGCGCTTCCTCATAAATTAATTGTTTATTAGCACAAATAATACGGCTACCTAGTGCTGTGCGTGAGAGCTGTAATGGCGTAAATCGATGTGATAAACGGCCTTTACACTCAGTTCGCATCCACTTTCTACCCGCACCATGTGGTAGAGAATGGAGGCTTAATTCAGAGATAATAGGTTTAACGAGATAACTGTGATCACCACGTGAACCAGGAATAACCACAATATCGTGATGGGCGGGCGTCGCCCCTTTGCGATGTAACCATCCCTGTTGATTATATAATTCGCAAGGCTCTACCAGATTATGGTTAACATCAGTAATAACCGTTCCTTGTGTATGAATTTGTTCCATCATTCTATGGCCAATCAAGTGGCGATTGAGCTTAGCATAATTAAGAGCATGGTCATGGGCTTGTAAGTAGTCATTGGCAGCGTCTGTATTCGCGACCAGTCCTTGATGGCCAAATTGCTCTGTGTGAGCACGTAAAATAGATTGCCCTAAACCACGTGAACCGCTATGCACCAATAGCAATAATTGTTTTTTATTAATACCACTGTTTGTAAACAATGCTTGATTAATAACTTGGTCAATTTGTTGGAATTCAGCAAAGTGATTTCCACCACCAATAGAGCCTAATGAGTGAGCAAATGGATGATTTTGCATATCTGCAGGTAAATTATCTATCAACCATTCGATGGGCGCGATATCACTCATTTCGCTCAATTTTTTTTCTATTTTATCTAAATTGAGTTTGCTATGGTTAAATTCTGTTTGAAACAGTGTCATACCACAGCCAATGTCATTACCGACTAAAGCAGGGTAAAAACGGTTAACAGAAAAAAAAGCCGCTCCAATGGGATAACCACGACCGGGATGTAAGTCTGGCATGCCAGTGACATAAGCCATTTCAGGAAGTTGAGCGGTTGTTACTAGTTGTTGGATTGCTTTACTTTCAATCCAAGTTTTATCTGAGGCGATATAACAAACGCGATCAGATAAATAATGAACACATTTGTCCATATTCCAATCCATATATTGTAAAGGATAAAAAATAACGTGATTGGCGGACAGTAAAAAGAAAGGATTACTTTTGAGATTGTCCGCAAAGAGTATTCATATTTGTTGTTGTCATGGGATACCTCCTTGCAGTTCTGTGAAATGGAAAATAATAAATCAGGCGAATAGTAATCACTTTTTTTCACTTTAGCAATTAAAAAAGTAGCGTGATTTTTCTTTCTGTTTACCAAAAAAAGTAAATTAGGGAACAGTGAGATTTTTCTTTTGGGTTAATAAATAATTTTAACTGAGCTTTTTCGGCAATAGGCTTCGTAATCATCTGTTAATTTTCTATCGGTGATCACGACATCAAATTGCGCTAAATCGCCCATATTGCCTGTGGCGGTTTCATCGAAGGCATGGTATTTGGTGAGTAAGATCTTGCGAATCGATTTATCCATCGCTTTTCTTTTCATATGAAGATCATCGATGTTGTAGCAAGAAACACCAAAATCGAGGTGGACACCCTCTGCGGAAATAAAGGCTTTTTTCGGGTTTATGTTATCAAGGTAACAAGGCTGGAGGGGATTATAAAATGAGTCGCTTTTAGGGCGATATTCGCCACCACACAGTAGTACAGTCGCATTTTTCTTTCGGCTTAATGCCAGAAAAACGCGGTGCGAATAACAAATACCAGTAAAGTGTAAACTCTCAGGAATAAGCTCAATTAATGTCGGAATAAGTTGGCCATTATCAAAAAATAGTACATCACCTTCAGACACCATGCCCGCAGCAAGATTAGGAATATGTAATTCTTGGGTTTGATCCGGGGTGATAATATCACTAGTCGATGTGATTAGGTTGCTATGAGGTTGTGCCAACGCGACAATATAGCCACCAAGCAGTGACATCGGATAGGGGTTTTCAACATCTGAACTGAGATCACGACGAATGGTCATTTCAGATACTTCAAGGATCCTCGCGGCATCTTTGAGATGGATGCGGCCTGAGCGTTTTATGCATTCGCTAAGGCGACGCAAACGTTCATGCTGTTTGGTCTCTATCACCTAAGGATCCTTCTATTATCGAATAGCGTATCCCATATAACGATACGCTAGGCTATTAGTAATTTGATTCTGGTGCATCTGAATCTGTTACAATCGCAACACTGGCACTTGCACCAATACGTGTTGCCCCCGCTTTGATCATCTTTAAGGCTGTTTGGCGATCACGTACACCACCTGACGCTTTTACGCCCATTTTGTCACCGACAGTTTGACGCATTAAAGCGACATGGTGTTCTGTGGCACCCATTGTACTGTATCCAGTTGATGTTTTAACAAAATCAACACCGACTTCGCAACACATTTCACAAACTAAACGTACTTCGTCGTCAGTTAATAGGCATGTTTCTAGAATAACTTTTAGTGTTGTATTTCCGCAAGCGGCTTTTACCGCGGCAATATCTTGTTTTACAAAATCAAAACGACCACTTTTTAACATGCCAATGTTGATAACCATATCGACTTCTTGAGCACCTTGGCGAATAGCTTCTGCCGCTTCAAATGCTTTGGTTGCTGTTAGGCCTGCACCAAATGGGAAGTCGATAACACAGCATACTTTAACATCACTTCCGGTTAGGCAAGTTCTTGCTAAAGGGATATAAGAAGTGTTAATACACACAGAGAAGAAACCGTGTTCAACAGCTTCAGCACATAATTGTTTGATTTGTGCTTCAGTTGTATCTGCAGCAAGTAGAGTATGATCGATATAATTAGCTAATGGACGCATAATCGTTTCCTTAAGAGAAGATTGTTATTTATCACTCATGTTAGTTTGGCAACATAATAGTGAGCTTTTAACGGGATAACAATCACAAATGATATTTAAATAACATGATATTGTTATATATCTATCTAAATGTAACTATTCTAACATTTTAACTTTTTCATTAGGGTGAGAGGGGCACTATGGATATCGCAGTGATTGGTTCAAATATGGTGGATTTGATCACCTATATAGATAGGATGCCAAAAGAGGGAGAAACCCTTGAGGCGCCAGCATTTAAGATTGGTTGCGGCGGGAAAGGGGCAAATCAAGCGGTTGCCGCTGCAAAATTAAATTCTAAGGTGATGATGTTAACCAAAGTGGGGGATGATATTTTCGCAGATAACACCATCATGAATTTAGAGTCTTATGGTATTAATACTCGTTATGTTGAAAAAGTGCCCGGAACCACCAGTGGTGTTGCACCTATTTTTGTCACCTCTCAATCATCCAATAGTATTTTGATCGTAAAAGGCGCGAATCAGCATCTATCTGCTGAAGATATCGATAGAGCTGCGGTGAGTTTAAAAAAATGTCGTATGATTGTGCTGCAATTAGAAATCCCGCTTGAAACGGTCTATCACGCGATTGAGTTCGGTAATAAACATCATATTCCAGTATTGTTTAATCCGGCACCAGCATCGAAAGCTTTAGATCTCACTATCGCCGCACAATGTGATTTTTTTGTCCCCAATGAGACAGAGCTGGAAATTTTAACGGGTATGCCAATTAATACGTTGGATGAAATTCGAGAAGCAGCCTATTTTTTACTCGAAAAAGGGTTTAAAAATATCATTGTTACATTAGGTGAAAAAGGGGCGTTATGGGTGAATGGGGAAATTGAGAAATATATCCCCGCCATTGAAGTTAATGCCGTTGATACCAGCGGTGCTGGAGATGCTTTTATTGGCTGTTTTTCTCATTACTATGTGCATACCGGCAATATTGAAGAAGCGTTAAATAAAGCGGTTATGTTTTCGGGTTTAAGTGTCACAGGAAAAGGCACTCAATCTTCTTATCCTAGTATTGAAGAATTTAGCGAATTTTTAAGCTCAGCAAAATAGCCATCAATGAGCCATACCTCTCACAGCTCTCCTGTTTAAAATCAGGAGAGCTTTATTATCAATAAGTTATCTTTTTTACATCGCGTTAAGTTTGTTTTTAGTTGAATGTTTTTACGGTATTGTGATTTTGTTCACAAAATAGTCATCAATAACATTGAATTAAAATTTCATTAGATGTAATTTTAATTGAAATACTATTTCATTAAGATTATTACAATGAAAGATGATGCATTGAGTTTATGTCTTCAAAATGAAAGTAACCAAGAGACCACACAATTTTCTGAGCTAAGTACCTTAGCGTTAGTTTCGTTAATTAATAGTGCCGATATCACCGTGGCCTATGCTGTAAAGAAAGAATTACCCGCAATCGCGAAAGCCGTAGACAAAATTTGTGAACGTCTACGTCAAGGGGGACGCATTTTTTATGTCGGCGCAGGAACAAGTGGCCGATTAGCGGTATTAGATAGCGCGGAATGTCCGCCTACTTTTGGCGTTTCTCCCTCACTGGTACAAGCCATTATTGCTGGTGGGCATGATGCTATGCTTCAAGCCGTTGAGAATATTGAAGATAATCAACAAGCTGCTATCGAAGAGTTGCAACGCCGTGAGGTAAATTCTAACGATGTCGTTATTGGTATCGCTGCCAGTGGTCGCACGCCATTTACAGTGGCTGCATTACAGTATGCAAAGCAGATCAATGCATTAACGCTCTCAATTACTACCCGCGGTAAAGGTATGATGAGTGAAATAGCCGATTTATCCATCGCGCCAGATGTCGGCGCCGAAGTGTTAACAGGCTCGACAAGAATGAAAAGTGGCACGGCTCAAAAAATGATCTTAGGTATGCTAAGTACCAGTGTAATGACTCGTTTAGGTAAGGTGCATAAAAACCTGATGGTCGATGTGGTGGCCAGTAATGAAAAATTACAGCGACGTGCTGAAGGTATTGTGAGTGAAGTGTGTGGGATCACAACACAAAAAGCAGCGGAGTTATTAAAAATGGTTAATTATCATCCGCGAAAAGCCATTTTAATGTATGAGCTTCATCTGAGTGTAGAGAAGGTTGAGCAAATGACACAACGCTATCCTTACCACTCTTTACAACAACAGTTAGCCCTATTTAATGAATAACAATATCAGTCAATCCTCTGAACTCTAGCAGGCACAATTATGGCTAATAAAATAGAACATCTCGACACCTTAGCATCAGAAATAGAAAAACAGGCTGGTGGGTTTAGCAATATCGCAACCTTAACACATTGTATGACCCGTATTCGTTTGATCTTAAAAGATAGTTCGCTATTTAATACCGAAGCATTAAAACAAGTCGAAGGTGTCAAAGGCGTGGTATTTAATGGCGAGCAACATCAAGTCATAGTAGGAATGGGAACGGCCGCCAAAGTTTATTCAATCATGAATAAACGTATGCAAAAAAACACAGATAATAGCGAAGAAGCCCCTGCGTCAACACCAGTGAAAAAAGGGTTTTCCATACGCCGTATGCTAAATACGTTGGCGGCTATTTTTGTTCCTACTATCCCAGCATTAATTGGCTGTGGTTTAATTATGGGGCTAATTAATATTATTCGTTTAGTGGCACCTGGCTTAGTTGATCAGTTTCCTGAACTCTTTAAGCTATTTAAACTGATCGGAAGCACCGTATTTGCTTATCTTTCTATTATGATAGGTATAAATACGGCTAAAGAGTTAGGGGCTTCAACCTCCATAGGTGCTGTTATGGCGGGATTATTAGCCATGCCGGGACTGGCTGATATCACATTATTTGGTGAGAAATTACAGCCTAATAGTGGTGGGATCTTCGCGGTCTTAATGGTGGTGGTATTCTCTTCAAAATTAGAGCTATGGTTTCGCAGTATTGTAAAAGAGAGTCTTGATCTTATTTTAACCCCCTTTGTCACTATTTTAGTTTCTGCGTTAGTGGCAATTATGGTATTCCAACCTATTGGTCATTATCTGAATCAACTATTAGCGCAAGGCGTCTCCTTATCACTATTAAATCATGGTGGCGGTGCGGTTGTGACAGGCGCAGCGTTAGGGGGTAGTTTCTTATTCTTATTACTAACCGGTCTACACCAAGGTTTAATACCGATCCACACTGAAATTTTAAATACCTTTGGGTTAAATTACCTATTCCCTATTTTAGCAATGGGCGGAATGGGGCAAGTAGGCTCTTGTTTCTGGGTTTATTTACGTACTAAAAACCAACGCTTAAAGAAAACATTAATGGGTGCATTGCCTGTCGGCATTTTCGGCGTGGGTGAGCCTTTATTATTTGGTGTCTCTTTACCTTTAGGTAAGCCCTTTATTGCTGGTTGTATTGGCGGTGCTGCGGGTGGCGCATTAATGGCTTATTTTCAGGTTGGGATCATTATTCCATTTGGTACTGCTGGGTTATCATTAATTCCACTGGTGGGGGATGGGCAGATCATCAAATTCCTTATCGCAGTATTGGGGGCTTGGGTTGTCGGTTTTATTGCCAGTATATTAATCGGATTTACCGATCCAGAAAAATAAGTCAGAAGAAGAAAAGAAAAAGGATAATAGAATGTCAACACTGACTAAGAAACTTGAAAATTTGCGCTTACAAGGCAAAGGGACAGAGCAACGTCTCGCCCACTATTTATTAGAAAATAGCGATAATATTGCCAGTATGAATGCCGCAGAATTGGCACAAAAAGCCGGTGTCAGTAGTGCTTCTGTTATCCGTTTTTCCCGCCAAATGGGGTATGGCGGTTATCCTGAATTTAAAATTGATTATCTCTCAGAGGAAAAACAACAAAAAAGCAGTAGTGATATTCTTTATGCCAATTTAGCCAAAACAGACTCGACAGAGCAGATTATTGCTAAAACAGGACATCTATTTACTACCGCCATTCAGGATTCGATAGCGTTACTGGATGCAGCGACGATAGATCTACTCGCTGAGAAAATGCTCAGCGCTAAACGGATCGTTTTATTTGGTGTGGGCGCATCTGCGATCGTTGCGAGCGATATCTTCCATAAACTGATCCGAGTGAATAAAAACACCTTATTTAGTGCAGATCTCCATGCGCAACTTGCTTATTCAGCGAATTTATCCGCGGATGATTTGGCGATTGCTGTTACTGCAAGAGGCAATACTGCGGATATTAATCGAATGCTGAAAGCGGCAAAACAAGAAGGCTGTATTACAGTGGCTTTAACACGTTTTGGGCAAGATGAAGCTACGCGCTTAGCGAATTACACATTACCTTATTTTTATGATGAGCAACATTCACAATTGGGGGTGATCACACCGCAAGTATTGCAAATGGTCGCTTTTGATGTGCTGTTTTTTAAATATATGACACTGGCAAAAGGCTCAGCGGAAAAAGCGCTATTAAAAGGGCGACAAGCTGTAATGCAAGGAAATCAATAATGTTATTTATCACCATATTAGCTGTTGGTGCGGCGATTGGCTTAATTATTAGCACAACGGGGGTAGGTGGTGGTGTTATTGTTTTACCTATATTAACGTATTTCTTTGGTATGAATGCATTAATGGCGGTGGCAACCGCAAATTTACTTTCAATGTTGATGAAAGTGACATCCTCATATATGCATTTCCGTTTGGGGAATATTCCCTTTAAACGAGCCATGATAGTCCTTGGCATTATGTTGCCAAGTACTTTTTTAGCGAGTTTACTCGTCAATTATTTAGGTTCATTAACGCAATATCAGCAGCAAGTTGAGTGGGGGATTAATGCGCTGGTGGTGGCTGCCATTATTTTTTCTCTCTTTTTGTTTATTCAAAGAATGTTTTTCTCTTCACCTGTGATAGCTAAACAGATAACCCCATTAGCGCCTCTCAATATTAAGGCACTGTTATTGCCGGCGATTGCAGCAGGTGTTGTTTTAGGTGCCACAGGGGTCGGTGGTGGTGTGGTGGTGTTACCTTTATTATTGCGTTACGCCAATCTATCGATAAAACAAGCGATAGGTACTTCGATTTTTACGACCACCCTATTATCAGGCTCTTCTGCATTAGCTTATATGCAAGATGGTCATACCGATATTCATTTAGCATTGCTGCTGTTTCTTGGCTCTTTGATCTCCATTCCTCTATCAAAATGGCTATTAATTAAAATGCCGGATAGGGTATTTCAGTATGCAACGTTGTTTTTAATTTTATGCAGCGCTTTTATGATGTTGGCGAGATTGTTTTAACTGATAGCCATACTATGGTATTGCGTCGATTCTTTATTCTTTGTTGGTGCTTTTTTCTGGTTTTTTATGCTATTACGACACGGGGTTACTACTTTGATTAACAAGTGATCTAGCTCTCGTTTTGAGTGGTGATAAAAAATAAACTGAAAAAAAAGGTTGTTAATTTATAGAAGTTATGTTTTTTTAGATACAGATAACAGACAAACACATCATTACATTAATTGATAGGTAACCCATGATCATCACTACTCTACTACAAACTCTACGACTAACAGCGCACATCGCGGCTGTAGTTGTTGTGCGTGTGGTGGTGGTCGTCGGCAAAGCGCCGTAACGGGTCCGAATCAACACAGTTTCGCAACCCCGCCGGCGTATTAACCGGGCGGGGTTTTTCATATCTACCGCCCATAAAGTCCGGCTTAGTAAAAAGGACACAGAACAATGGGTGCTCAACAAGATAATGCCACAGGAAAAACCTTCACTGGTGCGCAATTAATTGTTTATTTACTGGAACGGCAAGGTATCACTACGGTTGCGGGGATCCCCGGCGGAGCCGCTCTTCCTTTGTATGATGCATTAAGCCAAAGTCAGTCTATTCGCCATATTTTGACACGTCATGAACAAGGGGCGGGTTTTATTGCCCAAGGTATGGCTAGAGCAAATGGTCAGCCTGCGGTGTGTATTGCCTCAAGTGGACCGGGGGCGACAAACTTAGTTACAGCCATTGCTGATGCAAAATTAGACTCAATTCCTTTGGTTTGCATTACGGGGCAAGTCTCTTCTGCCATGATTGGGACTGATGCGTTTCAAGAAGTTGATACCTATGGGATGTCTATTCCTATTACCAAACACAACTATTTAGTACGCGATATCGCACAGTTGCCGGAAATTATCTGTGATGCGTTTCGTTTGGCAATGTCAGGTCGCCCTGGACCTGTATGGGTTGATGTACCTAAAGATATTCAACAAGCGACTATCACCTTAGATCAATTGCCACCGATACCACAAAAAGATGCAGCTCCAGCCTTTAATACCGATTTGGTGATCCAAGCCGCGCAAATGATTAACCAAGCGAAAAATCCTGTGCTTTATTTAGGGGGCGGTATTATTAGCTCTGAAGCGTGTAAAGAAGCGATTGAGTTGGCGGAGAAAAATAGCCTACCCACCACGATGACGTTAATGGGATTAGGTTTAATGCCACCAACACACCCGCTATATTTAGGGATGTTAGGTATGCATGCGGCACGGAGTACCAACTTTATTTTAGAAGAAGCCGATCTGCTGATCGTATTGGGGGCGCGATTTGATGATAGGGCAATTGGTAAAGCAGAAAAATTTTGCCCCAATGCGAAGATCATCCATGTTGATATTGATAGGGCAGAGATAAGCAAGATCAAACGTCCTGATATTGCCATTCATGCAGATGCTAAAGCGGTACTGTCGCTGTTATTACCTTTAATTAATATCAATCAGCGCAACGAATGGATAGATAGAGTCAATACCTTAAAACAAGAATATCCCTTAGAAATGAAAAACTCACACAATATTCTTAGCGGTTACGGCATCGTACTTGCCGCGGCAAATTGTGTTGATGATGAAGCGATTATTACTACCGATGTAGGGCAGCATCAGATGTGGGTTGCTCAAGCTTATCCACTGAATCGACCGCGCCAATGGTTAACATCAGGAGGCTTGGGGACGATGGGATTTGGGTTGCCGGCAGCGATAGGGGCCGCATTGGCAGAGCCAAATAAAAAGATCCTCTGTTTTTCAGGGGATGGTAGCATCATGATGAATATTCAGGAGTTAGCAACAGCCGCTGAGCATCAGTTAGATGTAAAGATTATTTTGATAAATAATCAAGCATTAGGGTTAGTACACCAACAACAAACACTCTTTTTTGATGAGCGTATTTATGCCGCAGCCTACCCTTATCAAACGGATTTTATTCGTATTGCTCAAGGATTTGGGTTGGATACTTGTGATTTAAATCAAGAAGCAGATCCTCAGGCAGCGTTACAAGCGGCAATTGCTAAACCTGGGCCTTGTTTAATTCATGCCATGATTGATATTAACGAAAAAGTATTTCCAATGGTTCCGCCGGGGGCGGCAAATATCGAGATGATAGGAGCTTAATTTATGTCACTACAATCACAACCTATCGCACTAGAACTTATTGTTCGTAACCATCCCGGTGTGATGACCCATATTTGTGGGCTATTTGCGCGTCGTGCATTTAACGTCGATGGTATTTTATGTTTACCAATGAAAAACAGCGATAAAAGTCGTATTTGGTTATTAGTACAAAAAGATGAACGCTTAATGCAGATGGTGAGTCAAGTGGAAAAACTTGAGGACGTAAAAGAAGTGCGTTTTAGTGATGATCTGCGCGTTTTTGAACAGATGGAAAGTTATTTAAATTAATTGCACTGTTCTGGCTCTTTTTAGGCACGAGAGAGCCAGAACCTGAATATTTAATGATGATTATCTTCCAGATGTTGTTTATCCTCGCTTTCCATCTGTAAGGTAATATGATTGATATGAAATTGTTCACGTAGTTGCTTATCAATAGCAAGTCGTAATGTTTCACTATCTACATTGGGTTGATAGACAATATGACCACTGAGGATCAACTTGCTTTGCGTCAGTGCCCATAAATGCAAATCATGGGAGCTAGCCACCCCTGCGGTATTATTAATGGTGTCTGTTACCTCAGTTAAATTAATGCCTTTAGGCACGCCTTCTAATAAAATATTCAGGCACTCTTTTAATAAGATCCACGTGCGCGGAAAGACCATAAAGCCGATTAATACCGCAATAATTGAATCAACTAATTGCCAACCGGTTAGCCAAATAATTACTGCTCCAATAATGACGCCCACTGAGCCTAACATATCCGCCCACACTTCAAGATAAGCCCCTTTAACGTTTAAGCTTTCATCTTTTGCACTGGTGAGCATTTTCATTGAGATAAAATTAATGATAAGCCCTGCGATTGCCACAACAAGCATACCCATAGACTGAATGTCAGGAGGGGAAGAGAGTCGTTGATAAGCCTCATAAAGAATATAAAAAGCCACCGCCATTAAGATCAGTGCATTCATCGCAGCAGCCAATATTTCAAAACGAGCATAGCCATAAGTTCTGAATAGATCTGCTGCTTTTCTACCTGCGTGGATCGCGATAAGAGCAAGTAAGAGTGCAAATGCATCTGTCATCATATGCATTGCATCAGAAATCAAGGCTAAACTTTCTGTTAAGTAGCCACCAATAAACTCAATCACCATAAAAGAGCCTGTTAATGCAAAAGCAATTAACAGACGTGATTCAGGTAGCGCTTTGACATCACCGTGCTCGTGGCCTGCACCCATGCTATTTATCCCCGCCATTATTAATAATACTTAGAATAATAGTTTAAATGGCGGTGAAATATAATGGGTATTTGTCTTAAGGACGATGATGATAGTGTTGTTGATTGGGGCTAGACATGATAACTGATGCGCGCATATGGCCTTCCACACAAATATAAGAGTGTGGCGCATTACCATGAAAGGCGTAAAAATCGCCGGTTTCTAATAATACGGTTTCATCGTTAGCAAAACGCATCATCAGTTTGCCAGAATAGACCATAATATGCTCTTGGGTGCCGTCGGCATGGGCTGGGCTATTAATAATTGCCCCGTGCTTCATCTCAATATGCCAAATTTCAGTAATATTGCCGATGCCAATACGGAATTTAAATTCTTGTGCATAGTCGCCAACGATAGGCTTATGTCGCTCTAAGCGAGGATATTCTTCGCGGGTAAAACTAAATAAATCACCTAATGGAAATCCAAGGGCTATCGCGATAGCTTCTAAGGTATCGATGCGAGGATTAGAATCGCCAGACTCTAATTTGGACAATGCCGCTTTAGATATGCCTGATTTTCTTGATAACTCATTAAGTGACAAGTTTCGAGATTGTCTTAACTGCTTAACCTTATTACCAAGGTATTCGTTTGTCTTTTTCGGTGATTGTGGGTTCATTGCCAATTCAAAATATTGTCAGTTTAAAAGTATAATTTCCTGTAGATGATAACATCAATTCTTCACAGACGGGAAAAGCACAGACTATTTAGACAATATTTTGTGAACAGGGTGCGCGTATCAGGCGATATTTTAAAGCATGTTTATCTATTTCTTATCCCCTATAATAAGGCAATATTTTCCATTCATTCAATATTCACTATGATGAGGTTTCTACAGCGTGTAGAAACAAAATAATATGTTGCAACAAAATTATCGTCAGTCCGAGCTTTTTGCTATTACTACTATTACAGTCAGTATTGCGGTGATAGGGATTGTTATTGGATTAACTATTCCGATGGTGGCTTTACGGCTAAACTTGGCGGGGATCAGTGAATCTATTATTGGTCTGATTTCAGCCGCACCTGCAATGGGAATGTTAATCATCTCACCCTTTGCACGCTATATTGTGCAATGGCTTGGTAAACGTTTAGCGATGTTATTAGCAACGATTATATCAGCCATTAGTCTATTGCCTTTAATGGGGAGTTTGCCATTAGAATTCCTGTTCCCATTACGACTAATCACCGGGATTGCCAGTGGTGTGATGATCTGTTTGGGGGAGACATGGATCAATGAACTTGTACCGGATAATAAGCGAGGTCGTATTTTAGCGATTTATACGACCGTGTTTACTATCAGCCAGTTGCTAGGCCCTTCAATTATTGCGTTATATGGCGTTGCTGATAAAACACCGATCTTAATTAGCGTACTGCTTCATATTATCTCTATCGTGCTATTTTTAATGATGGATCAGAAAGTGGGCGATAAATTAGCTAAAGACTCAGAAGAGTCGCACTTTTCTATTCTTCGTTTTATTAAAGTGGCGCCTGCGATATGTGGTGGCATTATCTTTTTTGCATTTTTTGATGGCACAGTGTTGTCTATGTTCCCTATTTATGGGCTAAGTGTTGGTCATAGTGAAGCGATTGCCGCCATGATGATCAGTGCTATTTTGGCGGGAGATGCCATAATGCAAATGCCATTTGGTTGGCTTGCTGATCATATGAATAGAACACGGCTATACCGAATTTGTGGAGTCATTACATTATTAGCAAGCTTATTATTGCCCATTGCTATGCCACATACTTTAGTTATTTGGCCACTATTATTAGTGCTTGGTGCAACGGCGGGAGCCATTTATACCATTGCATTGGTACAAATTGGGCAATACTTTTCAGGAAATGATCTGATGATAGCAAATGCTTCAGCGGCGATGTTATGGGGCATTGGTAATCTTTCTGGTCCCATTTTAGCCGGTGCTATGTCTGAAATCTCTCCATCTGCGTTACCTTTTTTATTGGTGGTTATGACGGGATTATTTTTAGTTTCGACGATGGATCGCTTTAACTTGCATGTCGACACTCTAAATCGTCATACATCATAATTGCATGCTCTTTTTTACCTTATTGTAGGTAAAAGAGGGCGCTATTTTCATTAAATTAGACAATAATTTCCTGCTGTTTTATCACCCATTCAATTATTTTTTCTTTTATTATCTTTATTTTAATAATCAATGTAATACATACTATTCAAAGGTTTTTATTGGTGATTTATTAAGAATAATCCAGAAATAATAAAATGAAATAAGAAAGATTTGCTAAATGGCACTATTTTCATCTAGTTTTATCACAAGGAGGTGTGTGTTTTTCAAGCAGAGTGTGATGAATACTGAGTCAATATTATCGCCAAACAAGGGAAGATGCTGTTAAAACAGTAAGTTCAAAAATGATAAAAACATAAGAAATATTTAATTAATATTTATAGTATCAAACCAAGCATTATTAATATAAACATCAATGATATTAATAAAAACAGTTGATTATAAGTACGCTTCACCTTTTAGGGTGATTGCGTTGCTAAAACAGTTTAACCAGAGGAGAAATATATCACTATTCTCCTCTTTTCTTTTTTCTGCGAACACTAGAATGTCTTTTTATGACATTTTTGCTAAAAAAGTATTTTTTTTCTTGATTCTTACCCTAAAAGCACCAGATAATCGTTTGCGTCAAATTCTCTCACTCTATCCACATTAATAAACAAACGTTTGCTTTTTCACTCCTCTGATGGTTTTTTTACCATTGGAGGTGATAATAATTTTAGACGTAATCGTTTTCGTTGGGGAGGGTGAACGGTTTTTTTATGTCAGAGGAATGTAATGTCTGCTAATCAATCAGCAACCACAGGTAAACTGGATAATTATTTTAAGCTTACCGCCCGAGGTACTACGGTTCGTAAAGAGATGATCGCCGGTTTAACAACCTTTTTGGCGATGGTCTATTCCGTTATTGTCGTACCCAGTATGCTAGGACAAGCGGGGTTCCCCCACACGGCGGTATTTATCGCAACCTGTTTAGTGGCAGGATTTGGTTCTCTGTTAATGGGATTGTGGGCAAATCTACCTATGGCGATTGGTTGTGCCATTTCATTAACGGCATTTACCGCCTTTAGTTTGGTACTTGGTCAACATATCTCTGTACCTGTTGCTTTGGGGGCAGTGTTTTTGATGGGGTGCCTATTTACCCTATTTTCTTTAACAGGGATCAGAACGTGGATCTTAAAAAATATTCCGATTGGTATCGCTCATGGCGCCGGTATTGGTATCGGGCTATTTTTACTTTTGATCGCAGCCAATAGTGTTGGGTTGGTGGTGAAAAATCCATTAGCCGGATTACCTGTTGCGATGGGAGAATTTACTTCTTTTTCAGTATTAATGTCATTGGCCGGTCTTGCTGCTATTTTTGGTCTAGAAAAACGTAAAGTTCCCGGTGGTGTGTTATTAGTCATTATTGCGATTTCGATTATTGGATTGATTTTTGATCCTAACGTGAAATACCAAGGGTTCTTTAAAATGCCACAATTAGGCGAAGAGGGCCTTGCACTATTATTTGCCATGGATATTAAAGGCGCATTACAACCACTTGTTTTACCTAGTGTATTAGCTTTAGTGATGACGGCTATTTTTGATGCGACAGGAACCATTCGCGCAGTGGCGGGACAAGCTAATTTACTTGATAAACGAGGACAAATTATCAATGGTGGTAAAGCGTTAACTTCTGATTCCGTGAGCAGTATATTTGCTGGGGCAATTGGTGCAGCACCTGCAGCAGTATATGTTGAGTCCGCAGCGGGCACTGCAGCTGGTGGTAAAACAGGGCTCACTGCAACTGTGGTCGGTATTCTCTTTTTATTGATCCTCTTTTTATCACCGCTATCTTATTTAGTTCCCCCCTATGCGACAGCCCCTGCATTAATGTATGTGGGTTTATTGATGTTAGGTAATGTCACTAAGTTAGATTTTAGTGATTTTGTCGATGCGATGTCAGGTATGGTGTGCGCGGTATTTATCGTATTAACGTGTAATATTGTTACAGGCATTATGTTGGGTTTTGGCTGTTTAGTGATTGGCCGTATTTTTGCCGGTGAGTGGCGTAAACTTAATATTGGTACAGTTCTAATTGCTATTGCTTTAGTGGCATTTTATGCCGGACACTGGGCAATTTAATTAAAATCATCAGGTTTAAACATAAAAAGCGGAATATATTTTTATTCCGCTTTTTTGCTATTTATTTATCTAGTTTTATTCGCTATTGTCGAGGTTAAGACTCATTGTTAATTTTTTGGTAAAATAAATGCATCAGATAGAAATACGACATGGTGAGCCTGAAGATGCTATAGCAATACAGCAATTGTATACACATCCAGACTTATATATTTGTACTTGTCAGTTCCCTTATCCATCAGTCACTATGTGGAAAAAAAGGCTAATTGAATTTTCTGAACAAAATATTCCACATTTTGTTGCTTCTTTTGACGGTCAAATCGCAGGTCATTTGGCGTTGATCATCGACAATCATCCTCGTCGTCGGCATATCGTCAGCTTTGGTATTGGTGTTGGTGCTGAGTTTTCAGGAAAAGGTATAGGTAAAGCACTCATTAATACGGCAATTGATTATGCTTTTAATTGGTTGGCTGCAACACGTATCGAGCTAGAAGTTTATGCTGATAATGAAAGAGGACTTCATTTGTATAAAAAATTAGGTTTTGAAGTGGAAGGCATTCGTCGTAATGCAGCCTTCAGAGAAGGTAAATATTGTGATGTTGTGATGATGGCTCAGCTAAAAAATATCGAATAACTCTGTGGGGGCTTGACGCTGTTTTCATTTTTCAATGATAGAGCCTATTTTACTTTTTGATCCTCTTAAGAGTATGACTAGAACAGAAAACAGCAATAACAGCATACTTTTTCTCTTTCTGATGCCGTTAATAGATAACACTATGCATTAATATGTTAGCTTTTTTGTAAGATACGATTAATCTTAATTTTATATCATTCTTCATTAGTCGATGTGGGTTCAGTTTAAAATAGGAAAGGTAAAGATAGGCATGGTAGATAAACTTTTATGATGCGTTTCTTTATCATTCAGCAAGGGTTCTTTTCATATCAGGAAAGATGGCAGATTCTTAGATAAAAATAAGCATGTAAGGGTAGCATGGAAATTTTCTTTACTATTTTAATTTTAATATTGGTAGTTTCTGTTTCAGGTGTCATTACCAAAGTTATTCCTTTTCGCATTCCATTACCATTAATCCAGATTGTGATCGGGGCACTTTTGGCTTGGCCTCAGTTTGGTTTACATGTCACCTTTGATCCTGAACTCTTCTTAGTTTTACTGATCCCTCCTTTACTTTTTGTTGATGGATGGAAAACCCCCACACGTGAATTTATCCAAAATGGTCGAGAGATCTTTATCCTTGTGCTGGTTTTGGTAATGGTGACAGTAGTAGGTATTGGTTACCTTATTTACTGGATAATGCCTAGTATTCCACTTATTTCTGCGTTCGCGCTCGCCGCGGTTCTCTCGCCAACTGATGCGGTGGCATTATCCTCGATTGTCGGTAAGGGGCGAATACCGAAGCGGATCATGGGGGTTTTAGAAGGCGAAGCCTTAATGAATGATGCTTCGGGTCTGGTGGCGCTAAAATTTGCCGTTGCTGTGGCTATGGGCACGATGATATTTACCGTGGGTGGCGCAACCTTTGAGTTTTTTAAAGTGGCAATAGGCGGTTTATTAGCGGGTATTGCGGTAACGTTAGTCTATAGTAAATCACTGCGATTGATGAGCCGTTGGAGTGGTGATGATCCTGCCACTCAAATTGTCTTTATGTTGCTGTTGCCTTTTGCTTCTTATTTGATTGCTGAACATATTGGTTTTTCTGGGATCCTTGCTGCCGTGGCCGCAGGTATGACTATCAGTAAATCAGGTGTGATCCGCAATGCACCATTGGCGATGCGCTTGCGTGCAGATAGTGTCTGGTCAATGTTAGAGTTTGTCTTTAACGGACTGGTCTTTATTATGCTGGGTTTACAGCTTCCTGTTATTTGGACAAGCTCGGTTATTCAAGCTGATCTCGATCCTGAAGTTGAAGTATGGATGCTGTTTGCCGCCGTCTTTGTTATCTATTTTGCGTTACTGATTTTACGTTTTACATGGTTATGGCTAATGAAGAAAATCAGCCATCTCTTTATGAAAAAACATCCCCTTGATTTCGCCACTTATACGACGAGAGAATTATGGCTATCTTCTTTTGCCGGGGTTCGTGGTGCTATCACCTTAGCCGGTGCGCTCTCTATACCGCTATTTTTAACTGATGGCAGTACTTTCCCTGGGCGCTACCAGATAATCTTTATTGCGGCAGGGGTGATCCTGTTATCCATTTTGGTCGGTATTATTTCATTACCTTTCTTACTAAAAGGGATTAAAGCTACCGATAAAGAAGCGGATAAAAATGAAGTACGTTATGCCAAGAAAGTCATGGCAGAAGTCGCTATTGTTAGCCTCAATAAGATGGAAGAGCGTTTAGCTGCAAGTACAGAAGAGCAACTTGATGCGGAAGAAATTAATGAAGTAGCTTCTCGAGTTGCCGGTTATTTAAGACGACGTACCGCGGATCAGGACGAGATGATGCACAATATGTTGGTGGAAGATCTGGAAAGACGTTTTCGCCTAACGGCATTGCGTGCAGAGCGTGGTGAGCTTTATCACTTACGTGCAACGCGTAAAATTAGTAACGAAACACTACAACTTTTGCTTCATGAATTAGATTTAATGGAAGCGCTGTTAGTTGAGAAAGACAGTTAATTATGTGGCTACTGGTTATTACAACGTTGTTATGGGCGGCTTCTTTTAGTCTGATTGGTGAATATCTCGCAGGTCAGGTTGATAGTTGGATCTCAGTATTGATTAGAGTGGTGTTAGCTGCCATCGTCTTTTTGCCTTTCCTACGTTGGAAAGGCATTCGCCTTAAAGTGATTTTATTGTATATGGGAGTAGGCGCATGCCAATTGGGTATTATGTACCTGTTTGTGTTCCACGCTTATAACTATTTAACCGTAGCTGAGTTTTTACTCTTTACTGTATTAACACCACTTTATGTCACCTTAATTTATGATCTACTTGAAAGACAACGTTTACGTTGGGGCTATGCCTTTAGCGCACTACTGGCGGTATTAGGGGCGGCCATTATTCGTTATGATCATCTTAGTGATGACTTCTGGCTGGGATTATTATTGGTTCAGTTAGCCAATATTTTCTTCGCCATAGGACAGGTAGGCTATAAACGATTAATGGAAATGCATCCACTTCCTCAACATCACGCATTCTCTTGGTTTTATATCGGGGCGGTGGTGGTTGTGTTAGTCGGCTCGTTATGTTTTGCCGATTGGCAAAAAATGCCAACCACATCGTTACAGTGGGGGGTATTGCTTTGGTTAGGTATTGGCGCTTCTGGAATAGGCTATTTTATGTGGAACTATGGGGCGACACAGGTAGATGCTGGAACCCTTGCGATTATGAATAATATGATGGTTCCAGCGGGATTATTAGTGAACTTCTCTATTTGGCAACAGCATCCTAATTGGCCAAGTTTCATCATAGGCGCGAGCCTGATTGTTGCATCACTTTGGTTCCATCGGCGTTGGATACACCAACCTGTTTTACAAAAGGCAGATGATTAACGGCATGTTGACCTGCTAAGCGTATAAACTCTCGTATTGCCGGTTGATGTTGCTCACCTGTACGGTTAGCTGCATATAACCGGCTCCATAATCCTTCTCCTAAGGTCTTTGTGACCACTAATCCTTGTTTTTCAAAATTCTCTACGGCCCAGTGCGGCAGTGCCGCTATACCCATTCCAGCTGCCACCATTTGAATAAGAAGTAAGGTGTTATCTACATGTTTAAAATGTGGTGTGATCCCTGCGGGCTGTAAAAAATGACGCCAAATATCAAAACGCTCTCTTTGGACGGGATAGATAAACAGTGTTTCTGAGATCAAATCTTGTGGTTGAATATGTAAGCGATTAGCCAGCGGGTGATCCGGAGATAACACAAGCTTAACTTCATAATCAAACAACGCGGTATAGTGCAGGCGTTGGTTATCCAAGATATCAGAAGTGAGTACGACATCTAATTCTCGTTGTAATAAAGCCGGTTGTGGATCAAAAGTGACACCTGAATGGAAGTCGACATTCACATCCGGCCATGTTTGGCGATATTGCTGTAATGCGGGTGTTAACCATTGAATACAGCTATGGCATTCAATAGCAATATTTAAATGAGCATTACCCGGCTCATTACACTCTTCTATCGCTCGGCGCACAATGGGTAGGACTTCTTGCGCTAATCTTAATAACACTTCGCCTTGTGGTGTAAATCGTAGTGGTTGGCTTTTACGGACAAAAATACGATAACCAAGACGATGCTCTAATTCACTAAACTGGTGAGAGAGCGCGGATTGTGTTTGATGTAACTGATTTGCCGCATTGGCAAGAGAGCCTGTTTTCTTAAGTGCCAATATCGTTTTTAAGTGTTTTATTTCTATCATGAGAAACCTTCAGGTTGTGAATGAAAAATTTGCGCTTGTGGTTTATACACTACCTGTAGATTATGGATGTGTAAACATCTAGACGGCTAAAAACAGGATTTTTTATTATGACAATTCGCAATCACACATTAGGTTTCCCACGTATTGGCTTAAATAGAGAGCTAAAAAAGGCACAAGAGAGCTATTGGGCTGGTAATATTTCTCAGGCAGAACTTCTGGCAGTTGGTAAAGAATTACGCGCTCGTCATTGGCAACAGCAAGCTAATGCAGGAGTCGAATTATTACCCGTTGGCGATTTTGCTTGGTACGACCAAGTCTTGGGTACTAGTCTCCTATTAGGCAATATACCGCCACGCCATCGTAATGAAGATGGTCGCCTAGATCTTGATACTCTATTTCGAGTGGCGAGAGGTAGAGCACCAACGGGTAAACCTGCGGCCGCCTCAGAAATGACAAAATGGTTTAATACTAACTATCACTATATCGTGCCAGAATTTCAGCAAGGACAATCATTTACACTGGCGTGGCAACAGCTACTGGATGAAGTCGATGAGGCTTTAGCATTAGGCCATAATGTGAAACCGGTACTTTTGGGGCCGATCACCTACTTATGGTTAGGAAAAGTTAAAGGACCTGAGTTTGATAGATTGTCACTGTTAGACGCTATTTTACCTGTTTATCAGCAAGTGTTGAGTCAGTTACAGCAAAAAGGTATCGAATGGGTACAAATTGATGAGCCTGCACTGGTACTTGATTTACCCATTGAGTGGCAAAATGCTTATCAAGTTGCTTATCAAGCATTGACTGGACAGGTTAAACTATTATTGACTACCTATTTTGATGGTATTACTCATCATCTTGATATTATTAAAAACTTACCGGTAAATGGACTACATATTGATCTATGTGCAGGACAGGACGCATTGCAAACCCTACACCAAGCATTGCCTAAAGACTGGGTGTTATCGTTAGGGGTCATTAATGGTCGCAACGTCTGGAAAGCGGATCTAACTACCCGTTATCAACAAGTAGTTGCATTAAAAGGTAAGCGTCCATTATGGATTGGCACATCATGCTCTTTGTTGCATAGTCCAATTGATTTAAGTGCGGAGACTAAGCTTGATGATGAAGTGAAAAGCTGGTTTGCCTTTGCGGTGCAAAAATGTGCAGAAGTGGCGTTACTCGCAAAAGCATTAAATGCACCAGAAGGTGAATATGACGAACAACTTGCCCAATACAGTGCCCCCATTCGTCAACGTGAACACTCTAGTCGTGTACATAATGCAAAAGTGGCCGCACGCTTGCAGGCGATTAATGCACAAGACAGTGAAAGAACATCGCCTTATCAACAACGAGCTAAAGTGCAACGCGCTCGGTTTAATCTCCCTCTGTGGCCAACGACAACCATAGGTTCATTCCCACAAACTACCGAGATCCGCACAGTACGTTTAGACTTTAAAAAAGGGCGTATTGATACCACTGCTTATCGCACTAATATTAGCGAGCATATTAAGCAAGCCATAGATGAACAAGAGCGCTTAGGGCTTGATGTGTTGGTTCATGGTGAAGCTGAGCGTAATGACATGGTTGAATATTTTGGCGAGCATTTTGAAGGTTATGTCTTTACTCAAAATGGCTGGGTACAAAGCTACGGCTCCCGCTGCGTAAAACCGCCGGTGATCATTGGTGATATTAGCCGTCCTGCACCGATTACGGTAGATTGGGCAACTTATGCTCAATCATTAACCGATAAGCCAGTTAAGGGTATGTTAACTGGGCCGGTGACTATTTTATGTTGGTCTTTCCCGCGTGAGGATGTCAGCCGTGAAACTATCGCTAAACAAATTGCGTTAGCGTTACGTGATGAGGTGGATGATTTACAAAAAGCCGGTATCGGTATTATTCAGATAGATGAGCCTGCATTACGCGAAGGGTTACCGTTACGTCGTGATGAGTGGCAAGCATACCTAGATTGGGCTGTTGATGCCTTTAAGCTCAGTGCAGCTATCGCTGATGATGAGACACAAATTCATACACATATGTGTTATTGCGAGTTTAATGACATTATGGAGGCGATTGCTGCATTGGATGCGGATGTGATCACCATTGAAACATCACGCTCAGATATGGAGTTATTAGAAGCCTTTGAACATTTTGATTATCCAAATGAAATTGGTCCTGGGGTATACGATATTCATTCGCCTAATGTACCGAATGTAGAATGGATTGTTGGATTGTTAAGAAAAGCGCAATCGCGTATCCCTGCGGAACGTTTATGGGTAAATCCAGATTGCGGTTTAAAAACGCGGGGGTGGAGTGAAACCCGTGCAGCATTGGCAAATATGGTTGAAGCGGCTAAATATTTACGCCAGAACGTATAATAATATTTAAATAATATATTTTAGTAGCCTGTTATTTTGATGTTATCAATATAATAGGCTATTTTTTTCTTATTAATCAAAAATGTTTATTAATAGGTAAATAAAAATAAGAGATAATCTTATTATTGATATTTTTTAATATTGCTATACTGCACAAAACTTAATTTTATGGATATAGATATTGTGCAAAATGGTATTCACCTGTCAGAAAAAATATTAAATGCATTTCCTACTCGAGCCTTAACATTATCTCCATTAAAAGGGGATGGCGGTTTATTCCGTACCTTATTTTTAGTGATTGCAATGTTAGGGATGACAGTATTTAGTGCTTATCAAATTCCTAATATTGTTTATGATTATCAAATTAGTAAAAACCCCGTATTTATTGATGCCGATGTTGATGGCTCTTGCCGTTCAAAACTATTTGTTTTAACCAATTGTAGTGTTGACTTACGTTATAAAGGTAACGAGGTTTCACGAAATTTTACTTTTCTTGATTTTGGCAATAAAGATATATTGGTTGAGCCAGTAGCAGATGAAAACGATCTGACTAAAATGACCGTCGATGTGGCAATTGATAATATTTGGTTACGCTTAATTAGTGCATTAGTTTTTACTGCATTATTTGCTTTTTGCGTGATCTTTTTCATTTATCGTCAAATGATCAGCAATAAAGTCAAAAAAGCATTGCTTTCAGTAGGCACCAAACCTTTAAAATTAACGGCTATCCCCGCTAAGGTCGTTGTGAGTAATAAACAATTTATTGCTACTTATAAAACCAATGTTGCCGGAAAAGAGACTTCAATTACTTATTCAGGTAATAAGAAAACGCCACCTATTACATTAGAAATGGAAGGCAAAACTTATGTTTTGGCGGTGTACGAGCCACAACAAAATATTCCTTATGTCTTAGATGTTCCTTTAGCTCGAATTCAAGCAACAGAAGAAGAAAAACAACGTTTTCATGAGGCATTAATTGAGGAAGGTATTCTCTAATTACGCTTTAATGCAGTGATGAGAGCGATTGATTATAGAAAGCAAGATGGCTATTGCGCTTGATTGGTTAAGAAACAATAGCGCCATAGCCATCATTCAATTTATTAGCCACCAAAGATTTTTGCTTTAAGTATATCCATACCGGCGCTCATTAAATCTAACTCTTTGGGGATAACACCTTCTGGCGTGAGTTTATCAACCAATTTTGGCAAATATTGTGCTGCCATATCAGAGGCTTCAGCGGTATTCATATTGATCTTTGCCGCCAATTCATTAATCACTGGCGATGAAAAAACTTGTACGATTTGCTCGGCATTAATAGGTAAATTACTGCCTGTGCTAATCCAAGATTGGATCAGTTCACTTAATCCTGCGCTATTAAACTGTTTAACCAAGCCTTCAATTCCCCCTTGGGTTTCTACCCATTCGAGTACTGTTTTGAATTGATTAATTTTCTCACCGCCCAACAGGCTTGCGATTTGGTTAAATAAGCTCATGCTTGCTCCAATAACTATCAACGCATTATTACGTTATATTGAGATGTTAATTTTAAAGGCGAGTAGTGTACGTGAAGTTAGTATCTTCATCTATACTCAAGTGATATTTATCCGACTAAGCAAGAATAGAATGCAGGATTTTATTACGCCAAAGCGATATTGATAATGCCGCCATAGCGTCGCTATTCGACACTGTTATTTGTGATAACTATCACGTTTTTATGAAATTGTTACTTTTTTTATTACCTGACAGGTGACGTCAATCACTAAAAAGGTCTAAAAAACTGATAAAGTAACACTTAATTTAATGAACATTGGTTTTGTCCCATTGAGGAGTCCGATATGTCTGATGTATTTCACTTAGGTTTAACCAAAAATGACCTACAGGGTGCCACTTTAGCAATTGTTCCAGGTGATCCTAAGCGTGTTGAAAAAATTGCCAAATTAATGGATAACCCAGTTCATCTGGCCTCTTTACGTGAGTACACCTCATGGCGTGGTGAAATTGATGGAAAAGCAGTGATCGTTTGTTCTACAGGGATCGGTGGTCCATCAACCTCAATTGCAGTGGAAGAATTAGCACAATTAGGTATTCGTACTTTCTTACGTATTGGTACAACGGGCGCTATTCAAGAGCACATCAATGTTGGTGACATCTTAGTAACCACAGCAGCGGTTCGTTTAGATGGCGCAAGTTTGCACTTTGCACCAATGGAATTCCCTGCAGTGTCTGACTTTGAATGTATGAATGCACTGTATAAAGCGGCTAAAGACAATGGTTCAACGGTTCACGTTGGTGTTACAGCCTCTTCTGATACCTTCTACCCAGGCCAAGAGCGTTACGACACCTATACTGGTCGAGTCGTTCGTCGTTTTAAAGGCTCTATGAAAGAGTGGCAAGAAATGGGTGTGATGAACTATGAAATGGAATCCGCTACATTATTAACCATGTGTGCAAGCCAAGGCTTACGTGCAGGTATGGTTGCAGGCGTTATTGTTAACCGTACCCAACAAGAGATCCCCGATGCTGAATTACTGAAGAAAACTGAAAATAATGCATTAGGTATCGTGATTGAAGCTGCTCGCACTTTAATGAAATAAGTTTTCTAAATGAAATACTAAAGCCTTTAATACATTGGTGTATTAAAGGCTTTTTTTGTGCGGTAATTCATCATGTTAATATGTCAACCGTCATAGATTTCTGTTAAGGTCTTGATGGTCTTAACAATACAACAATGAGAAGAGGCATTATGACTGATATCTTACAAACACATCCTTCGGTGTTGCCTTTAACAGGTGGGATTAACTTTCGTGATCTAGGGGGAAAAAAGCTCAGTAATGGCGGTATTATCAAACCCGGCTTACTCTTTCGCTCCGGTTCACTGGATAGATTAACGGATACCGATCAAGCGCTTCTTATTGATAAAAATCTTTTTCAAATCTTAGACTATCGTGACACAGGTGAAATTGTTGATAAGCCGGATCGAGTATGGGAAGGGGCACAATATTACCATGCTCCAGCTAATCCATTATCGAAAGAAGTGTCAGCTAACCTTGAAAAACTCACCCCAGAAATACTGGAACAGTTTGATGCTAAAGCATTTATGTTTCAGCTATATAAATTACTACCTATTAATAATCCGGCTTATAAACAGTTGGCAACGTTGTTGAAGCAACCAGAAAAAGGCGGTGTCATACAACATTGTGCAGTAGGTAAAGATAGAACGGGGGTGGGCTCTGCTTTAGTTCTATTTGCCTTAGGGGCCTCATTAGATGTGGTGATGGAAGATTACTTACTCACCAATGAAACATTAGCGCCTTTCCGCGCTTATCTTTTAGAAGAGCATGCTAAAACACTGAGTGAAAATGTGGTGAATAAATTTGCGTATGTTTATTCAGTACAAGAAGAGTTCCTGCAAACAGCCCTTGCCAGTATTAATCAACACTATGGCAATATCGATACTTGGCTTGAAAAAGATATTGGCTTGGATGCGCAAAGTAGAGAAAGCTTACAAAACTATTTTCTCGAATAGTGAAGTGATTTATATTCGGTTAAAGATGTTGTGCTTTTTTACTGAAATTAACCGAATTTAAGGTCTCTATTGTGACAGTACAAGACATTATCCATACCATCACTCTGTTTGTAAAAGAGCACGAAATATGGGCTGTGCCTATCGTGTTCTTACTGGCATTTGGTGAGTCACTTGCCTTTATCTCGTTATTAATACCTGCCACTGTAATCCTATTAGGCCTAGGAGCATTAATAGGTGAAAGTGGTCTACTCTTTTGGCCAATTTGGCTTGCTGCCGCCCTAGGCGCTTTTTTTGGTGATTGGATCTCCTATTGGGTGGGTTATCACTATAAAGAAGGGGTAAGAAACTTATGGCCGATTTCTCGCTCACCGCAGACCTTGGTAAGAGGGCATCAATTTTTTAATCGCTGGGGTGTTTGGGGGGTATTTATTGGGCGATTTTTTGGGCCTTTTCGGGCAATAGTGCCTTTAGTTGCGGGTATTTGTGCTATGCCACAACGCTATTTTCAGTTGGCGAATTTGGCTTCTGCGATGATCTGGGCATTTGGTATTCTGGCTCCAGGGGCGTTTGGCCTGCAATGGCTGGCGAAATGGATAGGATAATTGCGTCCTTTATCGCAAATCAGCGTATGATGTAAATTGTTGCTAGACAATGTTACTGATGCGTTTTAACGTAGCCCGCTAGAAAATAAAAAGGTTACTTGAGTGGATATTCAGTTGTTATACGGGATCATTGGTTTATTAGGCGGTGTATTGGTGGGGGGGATCGCCGTTTGGTGGCTTATCCAACAACGCTTAGCCGAAAAAGAAAACCTATTACGTGAAAATTATACTCAGCTTGCGGTTGCACAACAAAAAGCATTGGTGATCCCTTCTTTACAACAACAGATAGCGCATTTAGAGCAAGAGTTACGTGCACAACGTGAAATAATTACTTCTCAAGAGGCCGAATTAAGGGAAGTGACCACGCGTTGGGAAGAGAGCCGAATATCCGCTGAAGAGAAACAGCGTTTACTGCTTAATAGTGAACAACGACTAGCCACTCAGTTTGAAAATCTGGCTAACCGCATTTTTGAGCAAAGTGGACGTAAAGCGCAAGAGCTTAATCGTCAAGGTTTAACCCATCTCCTTTCTCCATTTCGAGAGCAACTAGAGAGTTTTCGTCGGCAGGTACAAGAAGGTTTTGGACAAGAAGCGCGAGAAAGGCATACACTGGTACATGAAATTCGCCAACTGCAACAACTCAATGTCAAAATGGCGCAAGAAGCCGTTAATCTGACTAATGCCTTAAAAGGGGATAATAAAATCCAAGGCAACTGGGGAGAAACGGTATTAGCGCGGATCTTAGAGTCATCTGGTTTACGCGAAGGGCACGAGTTTGAAACTCAAGTCAGTATTCGCCATGAAAATGGCAGTCGTTATCAACCCGATGTGATTGTGCATTTACCGCATCGTCGAGATGTGATTATTGATGCTAAAATGTCGCTGATTGCTTATGAAAGATACTTTAATAGCAGTGATGAGAATGAACAAAAACAAGCGCTGCATGCTCATGTGAACTCTATCAGAGCGCACATTAAAGGCTTAAGTCTCAAAGATTATCATAAGCTACCGGGAGTGACTTCGTTAGACTACGTTTTAATGTTTATACCGATAGAGCCTGCTTACCTCGTTGCTATTGGTCATTCTCCAGATTTATTAGAAGAAGCATTGAAAAATAATATAATGTTGGTTGGGCCATCTACTTTACTTGTTGCTTTGCGTACAATAGCCGCATTGTGGCGTTATGAATACCAAAGCCAAAATGCGCAAGAAATTGCTGATAGAGCGGCTAAAATGTATGACAAATTAAGACTTTTCGTTGATGATATGCAAGGGCTAGGTAATAGCATTCAAAAAGCGCAATCGGGCTATCTATTAGCGATGAAAAAACTCTCTGAAGGTCGTGGAAACCTTATCAGCCAAGCAGAAGGCTTTAAATCCTTAGGGGTTGAGATAAAAAAGACCATTGATAATGATCTGGTTGAAAAATCAGCTTCTGATTGATTTACATAAATAAAAATAGCGGTTTCCGGGCAAGAAATGTACTGAATTTACTAAATTTTGATTAATTAGCGGGCAAATAATATGACTCAACAATCTAAGGAAACAACAGATTTTGGTTTCCAAACCGTTGACAAAGATGAAAAACAAACCATGGTGGCCAAGGTTTTTCACTCTGTTGCATCTAAATACGATTTAATGAATGACTTAATGTCTTTTGGCATCCATCGTGTCTGGAAACGCTATACCATTGAGGCAAGTGGTGTAAGACGTAATCAACGTGTACTTGACTTGGCAGGTGGAACCGGCGATTTAACGGCAAAATTCTCTCGTTTAGTAGGAGAGAATGGTGAAGTGGTTTTAGCTGATATCAATGACTCCATGTTAAAAATGGGACGTGAGAAACTGCGTGATCACGGTATTGTTGGTAATGTCAGTTATGTACAAGCGAATGCAGAAGAGCTGCCATTCCCTGATGATTACTTTGACTGTATCACTATCTCGTTCGGTTTACGTAATGTGACTGATAAAGCCAAAGCGTTACGTTCTATGTTCCGTGTGCTAAAACCCGGTGGACGTCTATTAGTCCTTGAATTCTCTAAACCCGTTCTTGATCCGCTAAGTAAGATTTATGATGCTTACTCTTTCCATATATTACCAAGAATTGGTCAAGTGATTGTGAATGATGCAGATAGCTATCGCTATTTAACAGAATCTATTCGCATGCACCCAGACCAAGAAACATTAAAAGGAATGATGGAAGAAGCTGGGTTTGATCAGGTTTCCTATACCAATATGACTGGAGGTATAGTTGCATTACACAAAGGGTTTAAATTCTAAGATGGAAAAAGCCACTTTTTCTCATGATATTGCTTCTCAAGTGCTCTATCCACTGATAACTGCATCGATGGAAACGGCACTTAATCATGTTTTATATCAGGAAAATGTGCTTAAACCTGCCCGCAATCGCCTTGCGGGCAAAGTCTTGGCGCTTTCTATTAATGAGTTTCCTCAATCTATCTATTTAATTTTCAGCGAACAGCAAGTTGATGTGTTAACTCAATGGAATGATGAGACTGATTGCACGATAAAAACTAAATTATTAACCTTAATTAAACTCACTGACCGACAAAAGTTGTCTGAATTAATTAATCGTGGTGATATTACCATTGAAGGCGATATGCAGGTGGTACAAAACTGGTCTGCCTTGCTGGATATGGCACCCTGGGAGCCTGCGCAATATTTAGCGCCTTATATTGGTGATTTGGCTGCAGAAGGATTATCGCTTGCAGCAAGTAAAGGGCTCAAATTATTCACTACACTATTTGGCCGACAAAAAGCTTATTTAAGAGACGCTTTGATTGAAGAGTGGAAAACCGCCCCCTCAACATTAGAGACTGTCCATTTTTATGATGAAATAGAACAACTGGCACAGCAAACAGCCGAGTTAGAAAAACGGTTAAGCACCTTGGAGAAAAAATAATGCTCCTCAGTGAGTTAAAGCGCCTTTATCATATTATTAAAGTCTTCTTATCTTATGGGCTTGATGAGCTAATTCCTAAACATCGAATTACCTTGCCAGCAAGATTGGGGTGCCGAGCACTATTTTGGATCAAAAATCAGCATGCCGATAAACCATTAGGTGAGCGCTTACGACTTGCATTACAAACATTAGGGCCTGTTTGGATAAAACTGGGTCAAATGTTATCGACTCGACGTGATCTTTTTCCTCCTCATATCGCTGATCAGTTGGCGTTACTGCAAGATAAAGTAGCCCCTTTTGATGGTAAAAAAGCGCGACAATATATTGAAAAATCATTTGGTGGCCCTATCGATAAATGGTTTGATGATTTTGACGAAACACCTCTTGCTTCTGCGTCTATTGCACAAGTCCATACCGCTACATTGAAAGAAAATGGTAAAGAAGTGGTATTAAAGGTGATCCGTCCTGATATTCAGCCTGTTATTAAAGCGGATATTCGTTTGATGTATCGGTTAGCGAATTTATTGCCATTTTTACCCGATGGGCGTCGGTTACGGCCTAAAGAAGTGATCCGCGAATATGAAAAAACATTACTTGATGAGCTAAACCTATTACGTGAAGCGGCAAATGCCATTCAATTGCGTCGTAACTTTGAAAATAGCTCTATGCTTTATATTCCGGAAGTGTATTCGGATTATTGCCATGAAAATGTAATGGTGATGGAGCGTATTTATGGTATTCCTGTTTCAGATATTGATGCGTTAAATGCCCAAAATACCAATATGAAGCTATTGGCAGAGCGTGGGGTTAAAGTCTTTTTTACTCAAGTATTTAGAGACAGTTTTTTCCATGCAGATATGCATCCGGGTAATGTATTTATCAGTTATGATCATCCGGAAAATCCATACTATATTGGTATTGACTGTGGTATTGTCGGCTCACTGAATAAAGAAGATAAACGTTATTTAGCGGAAAACTTCTTAGCATTCTTTAATCGTGACTATCGTCGTGTGGCTGAGTTACACGTTGATTCTGGTTGGGTACCTGCTGATACCAATGTAGAAGATTTTGAGTTTGCTATTCGCACAGTGTGTGAGCCAATCTTTGAAAAACCCTTGTCAGAAATTTCTTTTGGGCATGTGCTACTGAATCTTTTTAATACGGCTCGTCGTTTTAATATGGAAGTACAACCGCAATTGGTTTTACTGCAAAAAACTTTGTTGTATGTTGAAGGCTTAGGTCGTCAGCTTTATCCACAGCTTGATCTTTGGAAAACGGCAAAACCTTTCTTAGAAGATTGGCTACATAGTCAAATTGGTATTACTGCGTTGGTAAATGGTATCAAAAGTAAGGCGCCTTACTGGATTGAAAAGATGCCTGAATTGCCTGAATTGGTTTATGATAGCCTGAAACAACACAAAAATATGAAGTTAACGCTAGAAAAATTGACGGAACAAATAAGTTCACAGAGAGTCAAACAAAGACAGTCCTATTTTTTATTGGGTATGGGAACAACGCTATTTTTATGCGGTAGCCTGTTTTTTGTTTCTGGTTTTAAAACATTATTTAGTGTTTTTATCAGTTTAGGCCTTCTCGCATGGATTTGGGGCTGGTTTAAATCAGGTAATGCACAATAAAAACACATCAAAGTTTGTCTTTGAACAATTTATAATATGAATTCGAGATTCCCGAAAATTGAATTCGATGTATATAATGGGCACTGTTGTAAAGTATAACTCCTAAAATAGTTGAGGAACATAAAATGGGCGGTATTAGCATTTGGCAATTACTCATCATCGCTGTCATCGTAGTCTTATTATTTGGTACTAATAAACTGCGCACTTTAGGCTCAGATTTGGGTGCTTCAGTCAAAGGCTTTAAAAAAGCGATGGGTGACGAAAACCAAAAAGAGACCAACAACGCAGAAAAAACCACGAACGACGCAGATTTTGATACTAAAAATTTAGCGCAGAAGACTTCGACAGAAGAGAAGTCAACCACTGAGAGCAAAAATAAAGAGCAGGTGTAAACCGTGTTTGACATTGGTTTTAGTCAGCTGCTATTGGTCATGGTGATAGGTCTTGTTTTTCTGGGGCCAGAACGATTGCCCGTAGCAGTAAAAACAATTGCTGGCTGGGTAAGGGCATTACGCTCTTTGGCGGCGAATGTGCAAAATGAGCTAACTCAAGAACTAAAACTTCAAGAGCTTCAAGAGAGCCTGAAGAAAGTGGAAGAGAAAGCGAATTTGCAAACATTATCCCCTGAGCTAAAAGCGTCGATGGATGAGTTAAAAGAGGCTGCACAGTCTTTAAAAGAAACTTATCAAGCACCTACAACGCCAGGATCTACAGAGACAGAGCAGTCTGTAAAAACCGACTCTACGGAACCTACGCCTTCTGATTTAGCGGCACTGGCTGAAGCGAATGAAGTGAATGACGATGTTCAACACAGTTCCAAAACGGTAACTGAAAATACAGAACATGTTATTAAGCCAGATGTTCCTGTTACCAAAACAGTAACAGTAGAGAAGAAAACAACTGATCAGGCAAATGGTGAGCACTAAAACATGGCAGTAAATGATACCCAACCGCTGATCAGCCATTTAATAGAACTGCGTAAGCGTCTAATGTACAGCTTAGTTTCAGTTCTAGTGGTTTTTCTGGCTTTGGTTTATTTTTCTAACGATATCTATCAATTAATCTCGGCACCTTTACTTGATAAGTTGCCACAGGGGTCAAATATGAGTGCGACTGATGTTGCCTCAACTTTTTTGACACCGATTAAATTGACTATTATGGTATCCGTTTTTGCTTCTGTTCCTGTGATCCTTTATCAGGTATGGGCTTTTATCGCACCAGCACTGTATAAACATGAACGCCGCTTAATGTTACCGTTACTGGTTTCAAGTACCGTATTATTTTATCTCGGTATGGCGTTTGCGTATTTTGTTGTGTTTCCACTTGCATTTGGTTTCTTTGTGAATACTACCCCTGAAGGGGTTAACTTTATTCCAGATATCAGTAAGTATTTAAGTTTCGTAATGACGCTGTTTATGGCGTTTGGGGCCGCATTTGAAGTTCCTATTGCGATCATCTTGCTGTGTTGGAGTGGTGTCACAACACCTGATGCATTAAAGAAAAAACGTCCTTATATCTTAGTGGGTGCTTTTGTTATTGGCATGGTATTAACGCCACCTGATGTTTTTTCTCAAACATTATTAGCAATACCGATGTATTTATTGTTTGAGATTGGTGTCTTGGTGTCCCGTTTTTATGTCAATAATGGCAGAAGAAAAACACCAGAAGAAGAAGCTGAAGAGGCTGAGGCGCAAGCAACAGAACAGCAGAAATAATTTTAGGAAGTGAGTTTTCTAAAAACATAATTTATTAACCCAGCTAAGGCTGGGTTAACTTTTTAGAAAGGCTCTTTTTTAAACTCTTTATTATCAACGGATTTTTTCACTTCATTATTTAATATTTTTAATAGCAAAATAGAGCGAGTTTCGCCGTCTGGCTCTTGGTATATCGCTTTGATCCCCTGAAAAACACCTTCCGTAATTAATACATAATCACCACTATGCGGCACATTTTCTTCACTGTAGATAACTGAAGACGGTGTCGGCGATTGTAAGGTATCTATAACCTCTTGTGGCACTGTGACAGGATAGCGTCCAAAGCGCACAAAGGCATTAACACCACGGGTAGAATTTATCGTAGTGGTATGAATGACCTCTGGATCAAATTGAATAAATAGATAATTCGGGAACAAAGGCTCGGTGACCAAAGTTCTTTTATTTCTTATTAACTTTTCTATTGTCACCATCGGCGTAAAGCAGATCACCTGCTGACGTTCTAAGTGTTCGATCGCCCGAGCGATTTGTCCGCGTTTACAATACAGAAGGTGCCAGTTTTTCATAATAGAGACAAAGGGTTAGTTGATTCTAATTAGGAGGATAATAGCAAATTTATGATAAAGGTAACAGTCATCTGTCGGTAAATGTAACAAGTGAAATGCAATTTTATACTAGAAAATGATCACTGAAACCGTGTTCAGACGCATTGACATCCTCCACGCCCTAAAGGACGTGGATCCCTACTGCGTTCAGACTGATGTCTGAATCACCTCGGCGGGTTCCTGCTTCGACGGGCGGTCTGACTGCCCCCTCCCTCCACAGGCAAGCACGGCATGTCCTGCCGCTAAAATGTTACGTGCCCCGTTGATATCAGCATTCGCTGTATATCCACATTCAAGGCACTCGAATTGACTTTGTGACTGGCGGTTTTCCTTTGCTGTATGTCCACAGCAAGCACACTTCTGACTGGTGTAGGCAGGGGGTATTGCCAGTACCTGACCACCTCGCCAGAGCTGCTTG
>NZ_CAWQOK010000046.1:0-4092 GCF_963896075.1 Proteus sp. G4415 | reverse complement strand
TGTTCTGTTAATAATAAATAAAAAAATCGTAGTGAATAGGAGAATAATCTGTATTTTTACGTATCAGTGATCTTAGCTAAAAATACCAATACGTAAAAATGCCTGCTCGATAAGCAGGCATGAGGATATTAATAATTATCAACAAGGGATAATCAATTTTTTGTTGTTGTGCTTTCACCATGTTTTTGATGTCGATGATGCCCATCAATCATGCTGTGGAATGTTTGTGTAAAGGTATCGCCTAAAGTACATAAGTAGAAGTGTGCACAAATAAACATGAGTGCAACGATGCCTAATATAAAGTGTACTTTTAACATCCAATAGCCATAACCTAAGACTTCAGGGTATAAGCATAGTACGCCTGTGATAAGAAGTAGTGGAACTAACCCAAACATAACACCTAAGTAAGCAAGTTGTTGGAGAGGGTTAAATTTATCTGTTGCAGTCGCGGCAAAAGGATGTGGTTCACCTTTCATAATACCATAAAGATAAAAGCGAGCTTGCTTGATACAGCGTCCAATTAATCCTTGCGGTCTGACTTTGTAATGTACACCATTATTTGTGGTTAGGTTAATTACAACAAAACCTATCCAAAAAGCGATGAGAATAAAACCACAGATTTTATGTAGTAGTACCATCGATGGAACATTACCGATAGAAAAATGGCCTAACAATCCACTGATTAATAGAAGAATGAACAGTAAGGCATTACCCCAATGCCAAAAACGAATGGCTTTAGAGTATAAGTAAACACGCTCTTCTTCATAGTGACCACTTTGCTTAGGTGCCAGTGCATAACGTAAAAAACCATGTAGCACCAATATGGCTATCATGGCGACAATGATCAAACCTGCTGCAATTAACCATACAGGCCAGTAATCTGGCGTATAATAGAGTTCGGCTCCCCAGATACTTGTCATGCTTTATCTCCCTGATGGATCTCTTTACGGCGGAATAAATTTGGTTTTCCGACATTATCTAATTGGTATTGATAAACGGATTTCTGTTTGATCCAAGCTTGGATCTCGGGTGAGTCAATGCGACCAAATGCCAATGCATCAGTTGGACATACCGTTACACAAGCGGGTAACTCACCTTCTGTTAGTCGAGTATCAGCACAGAAATTACATTTATCAGCAATGTGTGTTAATGGATTGATATATCGAACGTGATAAGGACAAGCACCAACACAGTAATCACAGCCAATACAGAGCTCTTTTTTAACCTGTACAATGCCATTTTCATCAATAAATGAAGCACCTGTAGGGCAGACAGAAACGCAAGGCGCATCTTCACAATGTTGACAGGAAACTCGGAAAAATTGGTAATGTGGATCTCCTGCCTCATCATTATGAGGGCCTTGAATTTGTACTTGTAGTCGGCTGTATCCTTCAGGAATATCATTGATGACTTTACATGCTACGGTACAAGCTTGGCAGCCAATGCAACGTTTTTCATCGTGTAGCATGACAAATTGTTTAGAGTTGCTATTCATCGTTATTTTTTTCCTTAAGCCAGACTAATTTTGACGCCTGAAGTATGTACATCAGTGCCTGAAACAGGGCTAATTTCATGAGGTAATAAACTACTGCAGTGGATCCCATTCGTGGTTGCTGGCGTTTTTTCGCCAGTCTTAGAACCTGACCCCATATAGACAAACACCGTGTCAGGACGAATACCTGTCGTAATTAAGGCATGGGCTTTCTCTTTGCCTACGCTATTTTCTAAAATGATCTCATCACCATGCTTAATTCCATGACTTTTTGCGGTATCAGGATGTAACCAGACAGGATTTTTCCACATTAGCTCTGCTAATAAAGGTACATATTGAGTCGCACCATTGGTATGTACTGCGACTTTTCCTTGGATAAAATAGAGTTCATCTTTTTGTTTTAATGGGAAGTTATGGAAACGAGGAATACCATAATTCTCTAATAGACTTTCTAACTCTTCCGAATAGATCTCAATAAGACCACTTGGTGATTTAAAAGAAAGAGATTTTTCCATCATATTGTTACTATCAACATGTTTGATAGCATCTGGGTATTGTTCAACAAAGGCTTTTACATAGGATGGTTCACGTAAAAGCAGCGGAATACCATAAGATAAATAGCCTTTTTGGTGGATCTCTTTATAGAGATTTTCATCCCCTTTAACTTGATAAAGTTGACGAACTCCCATGTTTTCCCAAGGATAATAACTTGCTAACCCCAGTTTTTTTCCTAATTCCATCCAAATTAACCAACTTGGTTTGGTATCACCAATAGGTTCGACAACTTGTTGTCTTAATGCATAAGCAGGATTTAAACCAGAGACATCAGAAATCTCTTCATCTCTTTCTAAATAAGTGCTTTCTGGTAACAGATAATCTGCATAAGATGCACTTTCACTTAAATACACATCACAACTGACAATTAAGTCGAGTTTTTGGGCTGTTTTTTCTAGATCAGGTCGGCAACTTACTGTTTGAAATGGATTATGGCGTGACATAATCCAAGCTTTGGTTTGGTAAGGTACACCATGGAGTGTAGAGTCAATGATAGATTGAACAATACCGCCGCCTTTATTGATATATTTAAATTGAGGCGCTGTAGCATCGACTCGTTTTGCCGTAATTTTAGGCATGCCTTTAACGGTTGGTTTAGCTAATTCAGGGGCAACGTCGATGCCCGCTAATTTATTATATTTTGCAGCAGCTTTCTTTTGATACATGCCACCTTCACGTTCAATATTTCCCAGTAGGGCGTTGAAGGTGAAGATCATTCTGCGCATATTAATTTCATCTTTATTAAAGGTTGCGCGATGGCCTGGCATAACTAATGCGTGAGGAGCTTTAGCTGCAATTTCACGTGTTATGCGAATAATATCTTTTGCGGGAACATCAGAGTGAGCTTGTGCCCATTCAGGCGTGGTATCTTGTAATACTTCCACCAATTGAGGGAAACCGACAGTAAATTTTTCTATAAAATCTTTATCATAAAGATTTTCTTTTACCATAATATGACACATGGCCATTAGAACAGGTAAGTCGCCACCTGGTCGGATAGCAAACCACTCATTTGCTTTACTGGAAACAACGGATAATCGAGGATCAAAACTGACTAATTTTGCACCACGCTCTTGTGCCGTCATTAATTCATAGGTTTCTGCAACTTCAATTCCTTCATAAAGATTATGACCAAAAGAAAGAATATATTTAGAATTTGCGAGATCCATTTTTAAATCACCACCCATCATTACCGATGCAGCAATGGCTTTGCCCGCAGGACAAGTTGATGCATGCGTAAAGGTGTTTGGTGACCCAAATGCCGCCGCTAAATGAAATAAATGAGAGGAAAGAGAACCTGATTTTGATGAGAAAAAGATACTTTCAGCACCATAATGTTGTTTGATGCTTGCCATCTTTTCGGCAATTTCTGTATAAGCTTGTTCCCAGCTAATAACTTCCCATTCTCCGGCACCTCTAGGGCCTTTGCGTTTCATGGGCTTTACAATGCGTTTCGGATCATAAATAAGGCTAACACCACTGCCTCCTCTCGCACAGACTCGAGTTTTTTGATGTGGTGAATTTCGGTTACCTTGGATAAAGACAGTTTTGTTATTAACAACCTGAGCTTCTATAGGACAACGGTAAGAACACATCTCACACAAACTTGGTGTTAATTTAGACTGACCCTTAAGAGATGTTACTGGATTAAGTGCGAGGGCCCCTGGTGGTAAACTTCCCACCGTACACCCAACACATCCTATACCCATCCCCTTAATAAAAGAACGACGACTAATACTCATATAACCTCCAGTTTCTTCTTATAGCTAAATATTATATACAGTTGGTTAAATAAATATTTGATGGTGTCTTCAATTTATTCATTAATAAGTGATGAGTTAGTTGGAAATAATAAATAATAGCAACAAAGAAGTTAATAAATATCACAAAATAATTTAACAAATAGAGACAAAATAAAATGATAATTATTTTCTTCTAAGGCATTAGTTAGGGGCTGGTTATTGTTAAAGGAAATGAATTAAGAGTTTTATAAAAAAACAACCATGCCTTTAATATTCATATGGTTATAGGAATGATTTATTCTT
>NZ_CAWQOK010000045.1:0-9784 GCF_963896075.1 Proteus sp. G4415 | reverse complement strand
GCCGTGGCAGACATTGTGTATTCCTGATGCACGTCCATTTGGTCTTTGTCACAAAATACCGGCAAAAAATATTTGATCAGGATGCAATTGAAAAATGGCGAGGCTACTTTGCTAGTGTTTGTGCTGATTTTGATGTTGAACGGGTTGAAATGGATGGGGAGCGGGATCAGGTTCATTTACTGATTAATTACCCGCCAAAACTGGCGATATCTAATCTGGTTAACAGCCTTAAAGGGGTATCGAGCCGATTACTTCGACGTGATCGTCCTGATATTGCCCAACGTGATTACTACAAGGGGGTTCTTTGGTCGCCGAGTTATTTCGCGGGGAGTTGTGGTGGCGCACCAATATCCATTATCTGCCAGTATATTGAGCAACAGGAAACACCTAGTTAGTTAAAAAACCGCGCCTTATATCCCCGACCTGAAGGACGGGGTTTTACGGTGCTTTGGATAAACTTATATTCTGTTTTATCTTTTAAAATATATTAGTACTTATTTTTCTAAGCTATTTGCGTGAGAAGAAGGCGGCAAAGGAGGTTATCCCAAGGAGCATACATTAGTATGTGACTTGGGTAACCGAGTGCAGCCAACGCACTTATCGCGTAAAGAGCGACGAAAAATTAGTTGGCAACAGCAATCTTTTTCATATCCGTCATATACCCTCTTAATTTCTTACCGACAATCTCAATAGGGTGCTGACGAATGGCTTCATTGATATCACGCAATTGAGCATTATCTGTCCCACTATCTGGAACATGCTTCGCTAAATCGCCACTTTGCAACGTCGTCATAAACTCTTTTAACATCGGCACGGCGGCAAAAGAGAACAGATAGTTACCGTACTCTGCGGTATCTGAAATAACCACATTCATTTCATACAGACGTTTACGCGCAATCGTATTCGCGATTAATGGCAATTCATGCAGTGACTCATAATAGGCAGACTCAGCGATAATGCCAGCTTCAATCATCGTATCAAACGCCAGCTCAACACCCGCTTTAACCATCGCAACCATCAATACGCCATGATCAAAATACTCTTGCTCGCTGATTTTACCTTCATATTCAGGATAATTTTCAAATGCGCTTGCACCCGTTTCTTCACGCCATGTCAGCAAGTTTTTATCATCATTTGCCCAATCTGCCATCATGGTTTCAGAGAATTTACCTGAAATAATATCATCCATATGTTTAGCAAACAGTGGTGCCATAATCTCTTTTAATTGCTCTGATAAAGCATAAGCACGCATTTTGGCAGGATTAGATAATCTATCCATCATCAAGGTAATACCACCTTGTTTCAGAGCTTCTGTAATCGTTTCCCAACCTAACTGGATAAGCTTACCTGCATAGCCCGGTTCAACACCTTCAGCAACCATTTTGTCATAACACAGCAGAGAGCCGGCTTGTAACATACCACACAGGATAGTTTGCTCGCCCATCAGGTCTGATTTTACTTCCGCAACAAAAGATGATTCCAACACTCCCGCACGATGTCCACCTGTGGCTGCCGCCCATGCTTTCGCAATGGCCATACCTTCACCTTTAGCATCATTTTCTGGGTGAACAGCAATTAGGGTAGGTACACCAAAACCACGCTTATACTCTTCGCGCACCTCAGTACCTGGACATTTTGGCGCAACCATCACAACGGTAATATCGTCACGAATTTTTTCACCCACTTCAACGATATTAAACCCATGAGAATACCCCAAAGCGGCGCCTGACTTCATCAGTGGTTGAACGGCTTGAACAACGGCGGAGTGCTGTTTATCCGGCGTTAAGTTAACCACTAAATCGGCTTGCGGGATCAATGCTTCATAGGTTCCTACTTCAAAACCATTTTCAGTGGCACGACGCCATGAAGCACGCTTTTCATCAATAGCCTCTTGGCGTAATGCGTAGGCGATATCCAGTCCTGAATCACGCATATTTAAACCTTGGTTTAAACCTTGTGCACCACAGCCAACAATAACGACTTTTTTACCTTTTAGATAATTAGCCTCATCGGCAAATTCGTCACGAGACATAAAGCGACATTTACCCAGTTGCGACAACTGCTGACGCAGATTCAATGTATTAAAATAATTGGCCATGAGCGACTCCCAAATCGTTGTGTATATGTTTGCTATTGTTATCCCCACTCTCGGTGAGGTATTGCATGACTTTACTATAGGGGATGAAAGCCATTGCTTAAATTGATATATTTACAAGATGATGTTGCAATAAATGCAACGTTATTTTTACTATTTACCTAGGCGGCTGACCATGGATATTCGCGATCTCAAACTCTTCTTACATCTTGCTGAAAGTTGCCATTTCACCAAGACTGCGCAAGCCATGCATGTCAGTCCATCCACGCTTTCACGTCAGATCCAGCGTCTTGAAGAACAACTAGGGCATCCACTTTTTTTGCGTGATAACCGCCAAGTCACACTGACTGATGCAGGGGAACAACTTAAACGTTATGCTCAACACACCTTATTGCAATATAAGCAACTCAAACATACGCTAAACCAGAACAGTCCCAGCTTGTCTGGAGAGCTACGTCTATTTTGTTCAGTCACTGCAGCTTATAGTCACCTTCCGCCGATCCTTGACCGTTTTCGTGCGGAAAATCCCTTAGTCGAGATAAAATTGACTACCGGTGATGCCGCAGATGCTGTGGATAAAGTTATCTCAGATGAAGCCGATTTAGGTATTGCAGGAAAACCAGAGAAGTTGCCTGAAAATATCTGCTTTGAGAAAATAGGCGAGATCCCCTTAGTTCTTATTGCCCCTGCTCTACCGGGTAATGTTCGACACCTTGCTACACAAGAAAAACCGGATTGGCTCAATATTCCCTTTATCATTCCTGAACACGGCCCATCACGACAGCGCATTGCTTTATGGTTTAAACGCCATCGAATTCAAAATCCTCTGATTTATGCCACTGTTTCAGGGCATGAAGCGATTGTTTCAATGGTTGCTCTTGGTTGTGGTATCGCACTTATTCCGCAAGTTGTCGTCGATAACTGCCCTGAGCCGGTACGAAACCGTATCTCTTTGCTCGATAATATATCGCTGGTAGAACCCTTTGAACTTGGCGTTTGTGGTTTACACAAACGCCTTCAAGAGCCTGTGATCAGTGCGTTTTGGCGCCTACTCCACCACTAAGCTGGCTGTTTGTGGTGAAAGAAATAACTGAAAAGACGGATTTCCTGTCTCATCATGATATTCATAACCTAACGCATCTAAATGCCGTTCAAAACGCCCTTCCGTTTCAGGTAACTCAAACGCCACCAGCACACGGCCATAATCAGTACCATGGCTTCGGTAATGAAATAGCGTAATATTCCAGTAAGTCCCTAATGTTTTAAGAAACTTCATTAATGCACCCGGTGCTTCTGGAAACTCAAAGCTAAACAGACGCTCTTTTAATGGCTGATTAGGGCGACCACCGACCATATAACGCACATGCAATTTTGCCATCTCATCATCGGAGAGATCGGAGACTTGATAACCCGCCTCCGTTAGCTGTTGCACGATTTCCTTACGCTCTTGTAGCCCTTGGCTTAAACGCACACCGACAAAAATACGTGCATTTTCTGGATCGGCATCGCTATAACGATAGTTAAATTCAGTAACAACACGTTGTCCTAAAATTTGGCAAAAACGCAAAAAACTACCCTTTTGTTCGGGAATTGTAACGGCAAATAGCGCTTCTCGTTTTTCACCTAGTTCACAACGTTCCGAAACATAACGTAAGCCATGGAAATTGACATTAGCGCCAGAAAGTACGTGGGCTAAACGTTCCCCTTTGATCTGATGCTCCTCAACATATTTTTTTAGCCCTGCTAATGCTAAAGCACCAGAAGGCTCTGCAATAGCGCGTACGTCTTCAAACAGATCTTTTACTGCGGCACAAATTGCATCACTATCAACGGTTATCACATCATCAACATACTTTTGGCATAAACGGAAGGTTTCATCGCCAATACGTTTGACAGCGACACCTTCGGCAAATAATCCAACGCGAGGTAATTCAACAGGATGTCCTGCTTCTAACGCTGCTTTTAAACAAGCAGCATCTTCCGCCTCAACACCAATGATCTTTATTTCAGGCATCAGTTGTTTAATTAATACAGCAACCCCAGCAATTAAACCGCCGCCGCCAACAGGCACAAAAATACGATCAAGATGGACGTCCTGTTGTAACAGCTCCATTGCTAATGTTGCTTGCCCTGCAATCACGGCGGGATGATCAAAAGGAGGCACAAAGGTATATCCCATCTCTTTTGCCAAAGCGATGGCTTTTGCTTTTGCTTCATCAAAGTTAGCCCCATACAACAATGCTTCACCACCAAACTGGCGTACGGCATCCACTTTGATATCCGCCGTTGCAATAGGCATCACAATTAATGCTTTTACGCCCATTCGATTAGCTGATAATGCCACCCCTTGGGCATGATTTCCCGCTGATGCAGTAACCACCCCTTTTGCCTTTTGCTCCGGCGTTAACCCTGCAATCATGTTATAAGCGCCACGCAGTTTAAAGCTATGCACCGGTTGTCGGTCTTCTCGTTTAACTAAAATGGTATTTTCTAAACGCTGAGAAATTTTTGCCATCTCTTGCAAAGGTGTCACGACAGCAGCTTCATAAACAGGCGCACTTAATGCGGCTTTTAAATATTCAGCACTACTGGGTGCTGAAGTTAAAGGTCTAAAGGCTGCCATGAGTTAGCCCCCTAGTTTAGATTTGTCACGTACAGCACCTTTGTCTGCACTGGTTGCTAAAGACGCGTAGGCACGTAAAGCAAAAGAGACTTGGCGCTGCCTATCTTTAGGTGTCCACGCTTTATCTCCACGAGCAAGTTGTGCTTCACGACGGGCTGCTAGTGTTTTCTCATCTACCCGTAAGTTAATTTCGCGATTTGGAATATTGATATCAACAATATCCCCTTCTTCCACTAAACCAATGATCCCACCATTTGCCGCTTCCGGTGAAACGTGTCCGATAGATAACCCCGAGGTTCCACCAGAAAAACGTCCATCCGTGATTAATGCGCACGCTTTGCCTAATCCCATTGATTTTAAATATGAGGTTGGATAGAGCATTTCTTGCATACCGGGCCCCCCTTTCGGGCCTTCATAACGGATAATGACCACATCACCCGCAACGACCTTGCCACCTAAAATTGCCTCTACCGCATCATCTTGGCTTTCGTATACTTTAGCAGGGCCACTAAACACTAAATTATCTTCATCCACACCCGCGGTTTTAACAATGCAACCATCTTGCGCTAAATTACCTGATAACACGGCCAAACCACCATCTTGGCTATAAGCATGCGCTTTACTTCGGATACACCCCTGTTCACGATCGGTATCTAAAGTCGGCCAACGGCAATCTTGTGAAAAAGCTTTTGTGGTACGAATACCTGCGGGACCGGCTTGGTACATTGATTTCACTTGCTCATCTTGGCTTAGCATCACATCATATTGTGCTAATGTTTCAGGCAAACTTAAGCCTAAGATATTATTAACATTGCGATTAAGTAATCCTGCTCTGTCTAATTCACCTAAAATCCCCATCACCCCACCTGCTCGGTGCACATCTTCCATATGATATTTTTGGGTACTTGGTGCCACCTTACATAAATGAGGAACTTGGCGAGAAAGTCTGTCGATATCTTCCATCTTAAAATCAACATCACCTTCTTGCGCGGCAGCTAATAGATGTAAAACGGTATTTGTTGATCCCCCCATGGCGATATCTAAGATCATCGCATTTTCAAATGCTTCTTTTTTAGCGATATTACGTGGTAATGCAGATAGATCATCTTGTTCGTAATAACGTTTAGTTAATTCAACAATACGCTTACCCGCATTAATAAATAATGTTTTACGATCAGCATGGGTTGCTAATAATGAACCATTACCCGGTTGCGATAATCCTAACGCTTCAGTCAAACAATTCATTGAGTTTGCCGTAAACATACCAGAGCATGATCCACATGTAGGGCAAGCAGAACGCTCAATTTGTTCACTATCAGCATCACTGACATTAGGATTAGCCCCTTGGATCATCGCATCAACCAGATCTAACTTGATCAATTGATCAGAAAGCTTGGTTTTACCCGCTTCCATCGGTCCACCAGAAACAAAAATGACTGGGATATTTAAGCGTAAAGACGCCATCAGCATACCCGGTGTGATTTTGTCGCAGTTAGAAATACATACCATGGCATCTGCACAATGTGCATTGACCATATATTCCACAGAATCAGCAATTAACTCACGGGAAGGTAACGAATAAAGCATGCCACCATGTCCCATCGCGATACCGTCATCCACCGCAATAGTATTAAATTCTTTAGCCACACCACCCGCAGCTTCAATTTGCTCTGCAACCAGTTTTCCTAAATCCCGCAAATGCACATGACCGGGTACAAATTGAGTAAATGAATTTACAACTGCGATAATAGGTTTACCAAAATCAGCGTCAGTCATTCCTGTTGCACGCCATAATGCGCGGGCGCCAGCCATGTTGCGACCATGTGTCGTTGTTGCTGAACGGTATTTAGGCATTTTTCACACTCCTGCGATAATAACAGCGAGTAGGGAACGAACTACTCGCTCAATAAATGTATTTAATTATGATTATGGATTGACAGGATCTAACCAGCCGTATTTGTCTTCGGTTTCACCCGTAAACAAACCAAAGAAAGCTTTCTGAATAGCTTTTGTTACTGGACCACAGCGACCAATACCAACTTGAATACCATCAACGCTACGAACTGGTGTAATTTCTGCAGCGGTACCAGACATAAACACTTCATCAGCAAGATAGAGAGATTCTCGAGACAGTACTTGTTCACGAATTTCATAACCGAGATCTTTCGCTAATTTAATAATTGCGTCGCGAGTGATCCCCGGTAGCGCAGATGAGGTAAATGGAGGAGTAAAAATAACGCCATCTTTTACTTCAAATAAGTTCTCACCAGCCCCTTCAGAAAGATAACCATGAACATCTAATGCAATCCCTTCTTGATAACCATGGCGACGAGCTTCACTGCCCACTAACAATGAAGAGAGATAATTACCTCCTGCTTTGGCCGCCGTCGGGATAGTATTAGGTGCTGCTCGATGCCAAGAAGAGACCATCGCATCAATCCCTTTATCTAACGCCTCTTCACCTAAATATGCCCCCCATGGGAATGCAGCAATAATGATATCGGTTTTATAACCTTCTGGTGGATTAACCCCCATTCCGACATCACCAATAAAAACTAAAGGACGAATATAAGCGCTGACTAACTGGTTTTTGCGCAATGTTTCGCGACAAGCTTCCATTAACTCATCAACACTTTGCGCGACAGGCATACGATAAATTTTGGCAGAATCATGCAATCGTTGCATATGCTCACGATGGCGAAAAACGACAGGCCCTTTATGGGAATCGTAGCAACGTACTCCTTCAAATACAGACGTTCCATAATGTAGTGCGTGAGACATGACATGTACTTTTGCCTCAGCCCATGGAACCATTTCACCGTTGAACCAAATATAATCAGCTTGCTTTGTCATTCTTCTATCCTTACATGGCACTAAGTGCACTTATGAATTGTAATTTTTCTTTTTGTTGTTGATGTAAGACCTGAATACCTGCAACATCAGCTAACTTTGTTAACTGGCTACATAAAAGATCAACAGGTCGTTGACTGCTCACAGTCAGAGCTAAATTAATATAGTTACTTTCTGTGATATTCATATTCATTGAGCATATATGAAAACCACGGTGGCGGATAACTCTCAAGATACGTTCTAAGATCTCTGGACAAAAACGGGCTTCAATTGTGATATTGTGTTGGTTCATTTTGATTTCTCCATCATCTCATCATTGCTTGCGCCCGGCGGGACTAAAGGCCAGACATTCTCTGCATCATCGATAGATACCTGTAATAAATAAGGGCCATCACTGGTTAATAAACATTTAATTGCTTCAGCAACCTGTGCTTTTTCTGTAATACGCTGCCCCGGAATATCAAAAGCTTTTGCCAAAGCAACAAAATCAGGGTTGTCCGTTAAAATGGTTTCACTATAACGTTGCTCAAAAAACAGCTCTTGCCATTGGCGCACCATACCAAGCCGCTGGTTATCCAATAACACCAATTTAATAGGTAATTGCTTACGTTTAATGGTGCCTAACTCCTGCACATTCATCATAAAAGAGCCGTCACCAGAGACACAGATAACACACGCATCAGGTCTAGCTATTTGCGCACCAATAGCCGCGGGGATACCAAATCCCATCGTGCCTAGCCCACTAGAAGTAATAAAATTTTCTGGCCCATCAAATGTCATATGCTGTGCTGACCACATTTGGTGCTGTCCAACATCTGTTGTCACAATGCTATTTTCAGGCTTAGCATCAGATAACTGTTTTAACAACAAAGGAGCATAAATTGCTTCACCGGGATGATCATAGCGCCAAGCATATTCAGCGATTAATTGCTGTACCTCTTCTTGCCATGCCTCAATAGCTAACGGTTGAGATAACTTAGGTAATAACACTTTGGCATCACCTAACAAAGCAATATGGGCTTGTTTTAATTTATTAAGCTCTGCGTAATCGATATCGATATGGATCACTTTTGCATTGGGTGCAAAAGTATTTAAACGACCCGTTACGCGATCATCAAAACGAGCGCCTACAGCAATTAATAAATCACTACGTTGAACGGCATAATTAGCAGCTTTTGTACCATGCATACCCAACATACCTAAATAATTGGCATCAAATGCATTAGCACAACCTAACCCCTTCAATGTCGAAACAACGGGGATTTGCGTCTGTTTTACAAAAGATCTTAGCGCCTCAACACCTTGGCTCATTGCTACACCGCCCCCAACATACAAAATCGGCTTTTTCGCTTGTGCTAACATCTGCAGAGCCTGCGCGATTTCATGTTCGGGATAGGGAAACTCTTGCTCTTGTGGCAATGGATAATCAGCTAAATGTGAAGCATCTGCTAATTGCACATCTTTAGTAATATCAATTAACACAGGGCCTGGACGCCCTTGCTTAGCGATCGAAAATGCTTCTGATACGACTCTTGGCAGTTCATTCACATCAGAAACCAGAAAACTATGTTTGGTGCATGCTAAAGAGAGCCCAAGTACATCCACCTCTTGAAAAGCATCTGTCCCGATTAAATTTGAAGCAACTTGCCCTGTGATAGCAACAACAGGCACAGAATCTAACAATGCATCAGCAAGACCTGTGATGACATTAGTAGCGCCTGGGCCTGATGTCGCGATACAGACACCAGTTGTACCGGTAGAACGAGCAAATCCGATAGCAGCAATAGCGGCTCCCTGTTCATGACGACACAAAACATGTTCGACACCGCCATCATAGAGTGCGTCATACACAGGCATAATCGCACCGCCAGGATAACCAAAGACCGTTTCCACTCGCTGTTTTCGTAATGCTTGAACTAACCACTGTGCTCCATTCATTCTTTCACCCTGCGTCTTAACTTCTTGTTTAATATTAATTTATTTTCTTTTTTATTCTCTTTAAAATCCTTGGCTCAAAAAAAACCCCCGCGCCTTTCGGTGCGGGGGTTTTTCTGAGATCCGGCTAGTTTAGTTAGCCTTTCTTCGTCCTAGTGCAGCCCCGCACAGTGGGTTAATAATCACCACCACGCTGACAATAATTAGGCTAATCACTAGGACGATAGTATTCATAATATTAAAATTCTTTTTCTGTAGTAAAAAATAGTATGTGTTGTGTT
>NZ_CAWQOK010000044.1:0-19966 GCF_963896075.1 Proteus sp. G4415 | reverse complement strand
GCTACTTTGCCAGTGTTTGTGCTGATTTTGATGTTGAACTGGTTGAAATGGATGGGGAACGGGATCACGTTCATTTACTGATTAATTACCCGCCAAAACTGGCGATATCTAATCTGGTTAACAGCCTTAAAGGGGTATCGAGTCGATTACTTCGACGTGATCGTCCTGATATTGCCCAACGTGATTACTACAAGGGGGTTCTTTGGTCGCCGAGTTATTTCGCGGGGAGTTGTGGTGGCGCACCAATATCCATTATCCGCCAGTACATTGAGCAACAGGAAACACCTCGTTAGTTAAAAAACCGCGCCTTATATCCCCGACCTGAAGGACGGGGTTTTACGGTGCTTTGGATAAAAAAAGAGCAAAGTGCGTAATGAATACAAAGGTAGGGATGGACCCTTTGTGTTCAACACTTTGCTCTCTTTATTTAGTTACGCACCTCTCGTAAGAGGTGCTATTTTCACAAGGCGTATGAAAATATGTTATTTACGAGTAATGTTGTTCGCTTTTGGTTGAGCAATAGGTGACTGCTCAGCAAAGTATTTCACTACTGCATCAACATCTGGCACGCTGTAAACCGGATCTTTACCTTCTTTCAGTACAGAGAAGTTACTACCACCTGTTGCTAAGTATTCATTTGCAACTACACGGTAATTCGCTTTCATATCCACAGGCTTACCATCAATACGCATTGATTCAACAATCACACGTTGTCCAACAGGTGCTTTGCTGTCCCATGTATATTGGAAATTACCCGATACCGCTAATACTTGTGGACGTGAACGATCCCACTGTTGCTCTAATAAGCGTTTGATCTGCTCACCCGTTAATGTTTGTGTTAACAGTACATTAGAGAATGGTTGTACGGTATAAATAGCGTTATAAGAAACATCACCCCCCGTCATATCAGCACGAATACCGCCACTGTTCATTAAGGCGATTTGTGCGCCACCCATATCTTTTGGTTTTGCCGTATATAAATGGGCATCAGCAATAACTTGACCTAGACCCGATTCGCCCGCATCGTTAGTTTGCTTGGTTAAGTTACCTTCTAGTTTACCAATAATACGGTTCGCTAATGGTGTAGCAATTTTCTCGTAAGCTTCTAACAGTTTAGTGACTGCAGGATCTTTTTCATATTTGCGGTTATCAACCCAAATATTACGCGCTTCTACATCAACAACATCTTTCGTTGTTTTATCTAATTTCAGGTCGATACGCGTTAACATGGCGCCATTAGATTGTGCAGAAGTCACTGATCTACCGTTAATAGTACAGTTATAAGCTTGGTGAGTATGACCCGTTACAACAAAGTCAACCGCTGGATCTAATTGTTCAACCACACCAAGTACTTTACCTGTAATACCATTACATGCGTTGATATTTACTGGACCACCATCACGGCGCTGTGCAGCACCTTCGTGGATCAGAACACCAATCGCCTGTACACCTTGAGCTTGTAACTTAGGCACTAATGCGTTGATTGTTTTTGCTTCATTGTGGAAGCTTAAACCTTCAGTTCCTTTTGGTGTCACGATAGCCGCAGTACCTTCTAAAGTTAAACCAATAAAGGCAACCGGAATACCATTGAACTCTTTAATCACATATTCAGGGAATAACGTTTTACCTGTTTCGTTAACAGTCACGTTAGCCGCTAAATATTGGAAATCAGCACCTTTAAATTCAGTAGGACCTTGACAACCTGTAACTGGATGGCAACCACCGTTTTGCTTACGCAGTAACTCACCCATACCTTTATCAAATTCGTGGTTACCCACTGAAGTTGCTTCTAAACCTGCTAATGACAGCGCTTCAATAGTTGGCTCATCATGGAACATTGAAGATAACAGTGGGCTAGCACCAACCATATCACCGGCAGCTACCACAATATTATTTGGGTTATCTTTTTTCAGCTCTTTGACCAGCGTAGCCATATGCTCAATACCACCAGGCTTGTTTGGACCTGGTGCTTTTAATGCACCATGGAAGTCATTGAGTGCAATCACACGGACATCAACGACGTTCGCTTCGTCATAATTTTTAGCACAACCTGCTAATAAGACGGAGCTTACTGCAAGGGCTACGAGTTTATATTTATGGTTCATTTAAGTTTTATCCCTAGATCAATATTCACGTTTCGGACAATCAATCACTTCGAAATCTTTGCTATAACAAATATAGAATTCATCTCGATTAATTTGAATTTCTTTATCCTTCAATGATGGATTATTTTCTTTTAAGAACTTAATCAATTCACTATTTGAAGGGCGGCCTTCTGGTAACACTAATGCGTCAAATAACGCTTGTTGCTGACCAAAGAATGCTTCTGGCGTATCAAAGGCACAAACGCCATGTTTTTCCCATTCACCTTGCAATAAATCGATACCCGGTGATGAACATAAGTAAGGTTTAATCGCTGAGTATTCTAATGGTGGTAAATCCCCTTTACATAAACGAGGATGCTTGCGTATGTCTTTCCAGTCACGGCATTCATCCCATGATTTACCATCGCAGGTTTCAGCCCATAGCCCATGAACAATCCAGCCAAATTTATTATCTGAGAAACACTGGATTTCAAATTTATCGAATTCGCGTTTAGCACGCTCTTTTTCGTTATCGTTATTTAAACGCTTAATATTATTTTTTTTATAATCACAAAAAGCCGGTGAGTAATTAATGGCTAATTTAAAGTAATCTGTTGATGCTTTACTATTTTGACCATAACGATCATTTGTCGCAATATAGTCATAATTGGCAGTAGGTGCATCAGGTAAAATACAAGATACGCCTTCAACTAATTTTGCTTGCGGTTTTAATGGTTGTTTAACTTCAGGTGCTTGTGTCACACAACCCGCTAAAATAACAGCTAAAATAGCAGGTAATAGCTTTATAAAGCGCATAAAATCCCCTTAAAGAGCAATAACTGCACTCTTTCACGCCAAAACATGAGAACGACCTGCCCGAATGGACAGGTCTATAAGATTATTTCTTCTCAGTTAGGTCGATTTTGTAAATTGCAAAACCGATATCGTCATTTTCCACAAAGGTCATTGGATACTGAGCAAAATCTTTAATAAAGTTAGCGGCTTTTTCACTTGGTGAAGTTTCAAAGCGAACATCTAATTGTTTATCTGTCTTGATCGGTAAGAAAGACCAATTATTCGCAGCTTTTGTTGCAACTTCGCCATTTTCTTTCGTTTGCTTAGCAATATAAGAAGCTAAGATTGCACGGTTTTCATCTGGTGATGCAAAGGCGATATTGCTTTCACCTGTACCCGCAAATTTACCACCGTATCCACGATAGTTATTGGTTGCAATTAAGAAAGTTGCTTTAGGATCGATAGGTTTGCCTTGGTAAGTGACATTTTTGATACGGTTTGCATCTTTATTGACAACTTGGCAATCAACGTCATATTTAGCAGGCTGAGTTAAATCAACTTTATATTCTACGCCACTGATAGTGTCGAAGTTATAAGTACGGAAACCATCCCAGTTGATTAAGTATTGTGGTTTAGTTGAATTAGGATCAACTTGGTTCCACATACCCGCTGAACATTCTAACCACTCAACAACATCTGCACCGGTTGCTTTTACAACCACTAATGTATTTGGATACAGATATAAGTCTGCTGCGTTACGGAATGTTAAGTCACCCTTTTCTACTTCAACGAAGTCTGCAGGTGCATTTTTACGTCCGCCGGCTTTAAATGGTGCTGCTGCACCTAATACTGGCAGGCCGTCTAAGTTCGGATCACCTTGAATAAAGTGTTTAGTATAATCAACCTGTGCATCGTTAACGATTTGTACCGTTGGATCACTTTGTACTAAAGCTAAGAAGCTATACATATTAGCTGACGCTTTACCAATATGTTTTCCGACGAAATCACGAGTACCTTGGTGTGCTTTTTCAATGATTTGCGCTAACTCGGCATCACGTTCAACTAATGCTTTTTTGTTTGCTTTATCAAAGATAGGACGCGCTTCACCTGTTGCTTGGGTCATCACCCATTTGCCGCTGTCGTTATTGATAACCATATCGACAACACCTAAGTGATCACCCCATTGGCCTGGCATTACTGCTGGAACACCATTTACAGTGCCTTTAGCAACATCAACACCTTTAATGCCTTCAAATTCTTTACTTGGGAATACGCCGTGAGCATGACCAAACATAATAGCGTTAATGCCATCAACTTCACTCAGATAATAGACTGAGTTTTCAGCCATAGCTTTATAAGGTTCAGAAGAGAAACCAGAGTGAGGGATAGCCACAATCAGATCCGCACCCTCTTTTTTCATTTGAGGAACGAATTTTTTCGCTGTTTCTGTAATATCATTGACAACGACTTTTCCATCCAGATTGGCTTTATCCCAGATTAAAATCTGTGGTGGTACAAAGCCGATATAACCAATCTTGATAGTGTGCTCTTTGCCATCACGATCTTTTACTGGTGTATCAACAATGATATAAGGTGTGAAATAGTTTTTGCCTGTTTTCGCATCCATGATATTGGCATTGATATATGGGAATTCAGCGCCCGCAATGGCTTTTTTCAGGTAATCTAAACCATAGTTAAATTCATGATTACCAAAGTTACCTACGGTATACCCCATGGTATTCATTAACTGGTGCGCTGGATGAGCTTCCCCTTTCTCTAAGCCTTTAGCTGCTTGATAGTCAGCCAGTGGACTACCTTGGATCAAGTCACCGTTATCCACTAAAATCGCATTGGTTGCTTCAGCTTTCGCGGCTTTAATTAAATTTGCCGTACGAACATAACCAAACTGTTCTGTTGGTTTGTCTTTGAAGTAGTCAAAGTCGATTAAGTTACTGTGAACATCCGAAGTCTCCATAATACGGAGATCGACTGTCGCAGCATTCACATTGAATGCGACCAACATTGCTAATGTTGAGATTTTCAACACATTCTTAACCATTACACACCCCTTATATATTGGTTAACAGGAGAGCACAGTTGCTCTCCTTTTATTACTTCTGTCAAACAATACTTGCTTTGATAAAACTAGAAGTACAGACGCATACCAGTTTCAAAGATATATTGTTTTTTATCTTCATAGGCTGGGTTTTCGCTACGAGCATCATCATATGCCATTTCAGCGAATAAACGTAAGTTGTTGTATTTAGATACCGCAAAACGTTTATCTACACCCACAGTATAGGTTTCTTTTTTGTAGTTGAAAGTGTTAGCATCGCCATCACGCAGGTAATAACCCGCATACATACCACTTTCGATACGATCCCAGTGCCATTTCACACCAACACCATATAAATTCGCTTTCCAATCGCCTTTAACTGAATATGAGCTTGTTGGTGCCTCTCCTTGTGCAATTACGTTGCTTGAGTTTTTGCCACGAGATTGTCCATAGTCGATACCGATAGAGAATTCGCGACCTGGGAAAAAGTATTCAGCACCGAATGCTAAGATACTGTTCTCTGGTTGCTTACCTTTATTAGGACCATCGTAAAAGTTTTGTTCACCAGTTGCTGATGAATAGCCACCATCAAACTCTAAACCAAAGGTTGATTTATAGAAACCAACAATAGAGTAAGCGTGACGAATATCGCCTTGTTTACGATCGCCTGGTTTGCCATCTTTCTCATCTTTACCATCTTTACCCGTTAAAGTTGCTGCTAATTTAAAGCCTTCATAACGGTTTGTTTCAATAAAGATAGTTTGTGGTAAACGGGTCATAAAGTTGTTTTTACCAACACCATTACTTTGGCTACCGACAGAGCGACTTAATACATCACTAAAGTAAAATACCCCTGTATTACCATAGCCGTAGCTTGATTTTTTCACCCAGTCAATTGGGATATAAGTACGACCAAATTGGATTTGCCCATAATCACGATGAGAAAAACCGACATAGCCAACGCGGTTGTACAGCTCAAAGTTAGTGTATTTGTTATCACTGTTGGTTTTTTGAGTATCTGAACCCCACTCTAACTTACCAAACACTTTAATATCGTTAGTCAGTTCATGGGAACCAAAGAAACCGATACGGCTACCATCATCACGCATACGCATTTCATGATCTTTACTTGTCACTTGCGTTTTTAAACGGAACTGACCGTTAACATCAAAACGTGTACCTTTATCGTTGTACACATTTACTGCGTTTGCAGATCCCGACAGAACCAATAAACCTACCAGCGCTGCTAAAGGCTTTAAGCTTTTCATGATTAAAATACCCATCTATTTTCTATAGTTTTATGATTTTCTTTCTAAGGTTAAAAATAATACCGCCGTCTATGATTAACCCTGATTTCAGTTCAAAGAGCCGCCGCCACGGATCTCAAACAAGAAAATCGCTTTTACAACCGTTCATTTTTATAACTGCTATTATTACTCTACTTAATTTTCTTACAGGCTTTAATTTCCTTGACACAGAGATATTCACCAATAAGACACAAAAATAATGTCCTCATTACTATTTAAATAAGGGCATTGCTTTTATTTCTATCCACAAATCGAGTAGAGCATTGAATTTTCGCTGGCATGTTACTCAAAAAAAAGCCTAACTTTCGTGATATAGCCCACAATTACATCAAAGTATATTTTCATGGTTACATACCTGAGTGATGAGCTTCACAATTAAGCTTAAAGATACGTATTTTTTGAACTTAATCAACTTTTTCAAAATACCATTTTTTAATTTTTCTTTTATATTTCATTTTGTTACATAGCTAATGTTTTTGCTAATAAAAAAATTTACCTTGCTATTTAATATATTTAAAAGGACGTATTATTTTTAACCACTAAATAAATAACCCTAAAGATTTAAATATTATTATCTCAATTCTATAATTTTCTATTTTTATATTTACTTGTTATTTAAATAAGCTTAAAAATAAATTTAACTACAATTTAACTCGCAGTAATGAATGACCTACACACTTTATAAGGATAATTAACTAAAAATATCAACCAAGATAGGACAAGAGTAAGGTTTAATTACAATCTCTAATCAATGTTTGTTTATGAACGACGGATTCTATTAATCATAACTAAAGCTAAACTATAACCATAGTTAACATAAAAAGGCTATTTATGCGTTTTTGTCAATTTTCCGCAAAAAAATATTTATATTTGTGATTTAGATCACCATCGTTACCATGAAAAACAACCTGTTACTTTTTCTTAAAACTGTGATAAAAATCACATCCAATCGTCAAGATAAATTTTCTTTTGTAAATTAATGCAGAGATAAATCTGAAAGTGTTGCAAAGAAAGCGTTCAAAAATAGGATAAAAACCCAACTACGTGATAATTATCACATTACGACAATCCTTGAGATTTAGATTATCTCTCCCGTAAAACGATAAGTTAATTAGCAACAAATAAGAATAAAACTCATTTTCATAAAGTAATTTTACTAATTATTCGATTCAGCTTGAACACTGTTTTTATACTGTGAGCCGATAATAAATTTCTTTTAAAGGATATTACCTTTTAGATACTGCTAACATTCAGTATCATATTGCTGTTAATCATGATTAAGGGGAATGTCAGATGCTGTGGTTTAAAAATATTTTGGTCTATCGCTTAAATAAAGAGATAGCGCTGTCAATGGATGAGTTAGAACAACAGCTGGCTTCATTAGCATTCACCCCTTGTAGTAGCCAAGATATGACCAAAACGGGTTGGGTTTCACCTATGGGTGATCGTGGCGAAGCACTTATCCATGTTGCAGGTAAACAAGTCATGATGTGCGTACGGAAAGAAGATAAGATCCTCCCCGCCACCGTCATTAAGCAAGCGCTACAAGATAAAGTTGAAAAGTTAGAGGGTGAACAAGGTCGTAAATTAAAGAAAACCGAAAAAGCGACATTAAAAGATGAAGTTGTCCACACGTTACTTCCTCGCGCATTTAGCAAATTCTCACAAACCTTTATTTGGTTAGATTTAGATAAACAATTAGTGATTGTTGATTCAGGTAGTGCAAAACGTGCCGAAGATAATTTAGCCTTATTGCGTAAAACATTAGGTTCGCTACCCGTGGTTCCACTCAATTTTAATGAGTCTGTCGAATCAAAAATGACACAATGGGTTCGTTCCGGTGAACTCCCTGCTGGTTTTACATTAATGGATGAAGCCGAGCTTAAAGCGGTATTAGAAGAAGGTGGCGTGATACGTTGTAAGAAACAAGAGCTTGTCTCTGATGAAATTGCCACTCATATTGAAGCCGGTAAGTTTGTCACCAAGCTTTCTCTTGATTGGGAAGATCGCCTGCAATTCATGCTTTGTGATGATGGCTCTATCAAGCGCATTAAATTTAGTGATACCTTGCGTGAGCAAAACGATGATATTGATAAAGCCGATTTTGCCCAGCGTTTTGATGCCGATTTTGTCTTAATGACAGGTGAACTAAGCGCGCTAATTGAAAGGGTTATCGAAGTACTTGGTGGTGAAGCCGAGTAATTTTATCACCCGATATCATAGTACAAAAAAACAGCCTATCTCACGCTATGATCAGGCTGTTTTTTTATCAATTATTCCGCCGCTATTTTTGAATTAAATAGCGTATTGTCGGCCCATCTTGCTGAATATCTAATACGGTATAACCGTAGTTTTTCGCATCTAAGGGAATATTATTAATAGACTGAGGACAATCGCTCACCACTTCAAGGATCTCACCTTTTTTCAGTGACGGCATCGCTTCTAATGTTGCCACCGCAGGATAAGGACAAGGCTCACCGACCATATCAAGACGATAATCTGGCACTATGGTTTTTTTCTCGTTCATGCGATTTCCTTATTAATTTGTGTTGAAAGCGCTTGCGCTTGTTGCGCTCTTTTGCGGAAGAAATGTTTTTCCCACCAAAGTAGTAATATAAAAGAGAGACCAAGTAGCAGGTAGGTGATGGCTAATCCACCAACTGGACCAAAGGTATCTAATAGGTTGATTTTATCGTAGTCGGTAGCCAGTACCGCAGAAAAATCATCCCAATAGTACGCCAGTATTGTTGAACCAATCACGTTACCTAAACCTACCCACCAAAAGTGGATCTGCCCTTCAACTGCACGATACATCCAGCCTGTTTCACAACCACCAGCAAGCACGATACCAAAACCAAACAACAAACCACCAATAACTGCATTAGGACCGGCCCACATAATTTTCGGTGCAGCACCTAATTGTACATAGCTAAAAATACCCACTGCACTTACCGCCATACCGATAATAATCGCTTTCGCCATATGCGTTCTACCGGTTATCCATAAGTCACGAAATGCGGAAGTAAAACAGATTTGCGCACGTTCAATTAAGATCCCAAAGCCAATTCCCCCCAGCATAGCAAAGCCGAGTTTGGGTGAATCAAATAGAATGATTAATGACCATGCGATCATGGCAAAAAAGATAACCATCCCCAATCGAAAGCGACGTTTTGCACGTTGTTTATCTTGCGTAATAGGTGATGCTTTACTGACTTTTTGCAGTTTTACCGGTATACGAAATAGTGGCATTAATGAAAGTTTGGCACCAAAATAAGAGCCAATAGCAGTAGCAACAGCAAAGAACCAAGCATGCAATGAAAATTGAGGAATACCGGTAAAGAATGCCGCGAGGTTACACCCCATGGCTAAACGTGCACCAAATCCGGCAATAATACCGCCCAAAACGGCCTGAAGAATACGCACTTTATGCTGAGGATGACGAAGTTTGACATTATTGGCCCAAAGTGCTGCCATAATACAACCACCAAACATCCCAATAATCATTACCCCATCAATACGAGTGAGTGGTGTCCCTTCAAGACCAATGATTTTAAAGTAACCCCATTCTTCTGGATGCGCACCAAACCATTGCATCACATGACCGCCCCAGCGAGTAAACTCACCAGTAACTGCCCAGAAAGTGCCGGTTAAACCAAAGTAGTAAGTAGATAAGATACCTGCTGCAATAACCGCCGGAAGAGGCTTCCAGAAACGGATCAGGTATTGAGATTTAAATTCTGACCAAGACATGTTTTTCCCTAGAACTTACCCCCACGAGAGACCCTCTCCACGCAGTAGGATTGGTCGAACATGTTACTCCAAAAATATTTTTATCAAAGGATCAGAATTAAGATAAATGACAGAAGTTTGCGTTATAACAAACTTCTGTAACAGAGAAATAACTTATGAGTATTTAAAAGATCAGTTGAGTGATTTGATTTAATTAACAAATACGGGGTAATGGCTCGTTATAAGGGAGATCTAAAATACGACTTGTGCCAAAAATTCCCGTTAAACGAATATAACGCTCTTCAGTTACTTCACCAATGGTACAAGCATCTTGACCTAAAGTATGTTGATGCAAAGCCTCAAGAACTTGTTTTTCTGCTTGCGGTGACACGACTAATACAATTTTACCTTCGTTAGCAAAATTGAGTGCTTCCAGCCCTAATAATTCACACACACCACGTACAGACTGTTTCATTGGCAGTTTGTTTTCATATACATTCATGCCACAGCCACAGGCTTGAGAAAACTCATGTAAAATAGCGGTCACGCCACCACGAGTTGCATCACGTAATGCACGAATACCGTCAATTTGACGTAAAGGCGCGATCATTGGTTCAAGCACGGCACAGTCACTTTGCAGATCAGCTTCCAATCCTAAATTTTCACGTAAATTTAAGATAGTGGCACCATGATCGCCTATTGTACCGCTGACGATGATCTTATCACCGGCTTTAATGTGACTCGCTGCCCAATCAATTTTACTTGGGATCACCCCAATACCCGCAGTATTAATGAAGATCTTATCCGCAGCACCACGAGGAACCACTTTGGTATCCCCCGTTACAATCTGAATACCTGCTTGTTGTGCGGCTTTTGCCATCGCCATCACCAATGTTTCTAGCGTTTCAAAAGCAAGTCCCTCTTCTAAAATAAAACCACAAGAGAGATAGCGAGGTACAGCCCCACCTACAGAAAGATCGTTCGCGGTTCCGCAAACAGATAATTTACCAATATTTCCACCTGGGAAAATGATCGGATCAATCACATAACTGTCGGTACTAAATGCCAGACGATCGCCCTGTGCTGTGAGATCGGCTAATGCAATACGAGCCTGATCTTCTTTTTCATTCAATAATGGATTATCGAATGCTTTCAAAAATAGCCCTTCGATAAGTTGTTGCATACCTTGCCCACCATTTCCTTGAGCTAAGGTGATTTCATCAGGTTGTTTCATATATTACCTTCACGGCGATACTGATAATAAGCCGCACATGCACCTTCTGATGACACCATTAAGGCACCTAATGCCGTTTCTGGTGTACAACTTTTACCAAATAATGGGCAATCAGAAGGTTTGCATCGTCCGGTTAATACATCGCCACAGCGTGATTGTGGATTATCAGCCACTTGTTGTGGTGCTGGTGTAAAACGTCGTTCAGCGTCAAACTCAGCGTAAGCGGGTGTTAGTTGAATACCAGACATAGGGATCTCCCCAAGTCCACGCCATTCACTGCTCTCTTTTAGCATAAAAACATCTTTCAATGCTTTTTGCGCAAGTTTATTGCCTTCATTAGGGACAATACGGCTATATTGATTTTCAATACTTAAAACATAATCTGCATTCTCAGCTTTTGCTTTAAGCTGTTTTACTACCATCAGTATAGCTTGTAATAAATCCAACGGTTCAAAACCTGTCACCACAAATGGTTTTTCAAATTCATCACATAAAGGTTGATAAGGCGTGCAGCCAATCACCATACTGACATGACCGGGGGCAATAAAACCATCAATACGTACATCTTCTTGCTCTAATAAGCAACGTAAAGTCGGTACGATAGTAATGTGCTGACAAAATAGCGAAAAATTTTTCAGTCCACGTAATTTCGCTTGTTGCAGCGTCATCGCCGTACTTGGCATGGTAGTTTCAAAACCTAAGCCAAAAAATACCACTTGTTTATCAGGGTTATCTTGCGCAATTTTTAATGAATCAAGCGGTGAGTAAACAATACGGATATCACTACCACGACGGCGGGCATCAAGCATTGAACCATGACGACCGGGCACCCGCATCGCATCACCGAAAGTACAGAAAATGACTTCTGGACGGGCTGCAATTTCTAAGCAAGCATCAATGCGCCCCATAGGTAACACACATACCGGGCAACCGGGACCATGAACAAACTCAATCTCTTGTGGTAATAAGCGGTCGAGACCAAATTTAAAAATGGCATGCGTATGTCCGCCACACACTTCCATAATCTGTAATGGGCGAGTGATGGGATGGGGCCATTGTGAAATAGTTTCACGTATTTGAGCTAATAATGCTTTGGCTAATTCGGGATCACGAAATTCATCAACGTATTGCATCATCAGCCTCTTCAAGGGTAACACCATATACATGTTGTAATGCATCCAGAGTATCTTGAGCTTCTTGTTCATCAAGAATACTCATGGCAAATCCAACATGAATAAGCACCCACTTATCTAATAACTCTGACGGGTCACCCTCACAAACCATAGAGATATTGACGGCACGTTTTACGCCACTGACTTCAGCATAAGCGAGTTGGTGGACGTCATCGCCCACCTCAACTATCTTGGCAGGAACACCTAAGCACATAAACGGCTCTCCAACCAAGCTAACCACTCTTCCATACCTTCGCCAGTTGTCGCAGATAATGCAATGATCTCAATATTAGGATTGACGCGACGCGCTGATTCAATGCACGCTTGCACATCAATATTAAGATGTGGCACTAAATCAATTTTATTGATAATCATCAGATCTGCAGCGGCAAACATATGCGGATATTTTAATGGTTTATCTTCCCCTTCCGTTACCGAAAGGATAGCCACTTTATGTTTTTCACCCAGATCAAAACTGGCAGGGCAAACCAGATTGCCAACATTTTCAATAAAGAGAATACTGTTGTCTTTTAAACCTAATTGATGGGTAGCATCATGCACCATTTGTGCATCAAGGTGACAACCTTTACCCGTATTGACTTGAATAGCAGCAACCCCGGTTTCACGAATACGATCAGCATCATTCGTCGTTTGCTGATCACCTTCAATCACCGCACAAGGTACACGTTGCGTTAGCTGTTTTAACGTTTGAGTTAGCAACGTTGTTTTACCGGAGCCGGGACTTGAAACTAAATTCAGCGCCAATACATTTTGCTGGGCAAAATGTTCACGATTATGAACGGCAATTCGATTATTTTTATCCAGTACATCCATCTCAATTTTTAACATTCGTTTTTGGCTAATTCCGGGAGCATGAGTACCAGCTTCCCCTTGCCCATAATGCATGTTGTCATTATCAATAACTGGACTAAATTGTTCTTCGTGTTCATGGCTATGTTCGTGATCATGGCTATGTTCATGTTCATGGCTATGAGTATGTTCATGAGAATGTGCATGATGATCGTCATGCCCATGATGATGCTCATGGAACACTTGGGCTTCATTTTGCTGTGCATCATGATAAAAATGGAGATGAACATCGCCACTATTATGGTAATGGTGATGATGAATAATGATAGGCTGACCATGAGTTTCGTAATTGTGCTTATGCTTTTGCTCAGACTTATCAATATATTTATGAACAGTATTCGCTGGAGTAGCATTGTGTTCATGATGATGATCATGCCCATGATGATGGTGATGACCGTGATGGTGATGGCCATGGTCGTGATGATCATGGTCGTGAGAGTGATGGTGGTGATCGTGTGAATGAGGCGCTACGCCTTCAATGCTGACATTACCTTCACCACAACCGCAAGTGCTACACATATTCTGACTCCTGACTATTCAATAAGAAGAATTTGACTCGGTGTCGCGTAAACGTTCTACATTATGATCTTAACTGACCACGAAACAGGGAACGCCGACTTAAATCAACTTCTGTGACGGATTGTGTCTGAACAGGAAGAGAAAGAGCCATTTTTGCACTGTTTTCTGCCAACTCAACCGCTTGCTCACCTTGTAAATGGCGATCAAGTGGCGACATTAATGAACAAGCCAGATATTGAGCACCATTAGCAAGTTCACCAACGACAAATTTAACCTGACCACAAGGAAGCGCTAAGGCGATACGCTCACCAATTTTACGTCTTGGCCACTCTTGTGATGGCCCGGGCAACACAATAAGCTCTAGCATCCAAGGCGTTAAAATTGTTCCAATCCATTGCTTTTCAAATAAAGTAAATCCTCCCGCTTTTACGGGAATATTTTCTCTATAAAAAGGCAATGCTTGCATCTCTTTTTTGGCAATCTCTCGAAAACTGCTTTCAAGTAATTCAATAGGTGGTTCATCGTATCCCGTGATATCCCAATTTAATTCACTCATGCTGTTACCTCTTTAGGGGTTACGGTGATCCCATGTTCACGCAAAATATTAACCACTTGTTCAAGTGCTATTTCCATCGATTGCTGACCAATATCTGACAATGACATACTTGGCGCTAATGAAGCAGGTTCAATACCCACTAAAATCAGTTTGCGAGGAAATTCATCAGTCATACGTAAGGCCATTAATACATCCGATAGCCCGAGTTGATGCGGTGAAATTTTCTGGGTAAATAATGCAGGTACATCATCATCATGTAATACAAAGATACTGCCCGGCTCGTGCTGGCTTCTTACTGCATCAGCAACAATCAATAAATCTCTTGCAGCAATATCTTGCAAAATTTCCATGCCTGATGTGCCACCATCAATAACATCGACGTTCTCCGGTAAAGAGAAGCGCTCTTCGAGCGCTTCTACGATACGAACACCAATGCCTTCATCGCTTAGTAATAAATTACCAATACCTAAGACAAGTGTACGCATTACAATACCTTCACCTTACTTAATTCTTTACCTGTTAAATCAACCATATGCACAGCACAAGCCATACATGGGTCGAAAGAGTGAATGGTTCTTACCACTTCCAGAGGTTTGTTAGGATCAGCCACTGGCGTTCCCACTAGTGATAACTCATAAGGACCCGGTTCATCATTAAAGTTACGAGGACCCGCATTCCATGTTGAAGGAACAACTGCCTGATAGTTTGTGATTTTGCCATCTTTAAAGACTATCCAGTGAGATAGCATACCGCGCGAAGCCTCTTCAAAACCGACGCCACGATACTCTTTACCCGGCTCAAACTCAGGTTTAATAAAGGAAGCAGTATCTCCACGGCCAATATTATCAACCAGTGATTGCCATAAGAAGTTAAGCGAATCTTGTAATACACAAGCATGAACAGTACGACCAATAATGCGTCCCCAAGTTGACTCTAACTGCTCTGTCACCAAGGTTTGACCGGTTAATTTGGTGTAGATCTGATTAACTTCGTTATAGTGTTTTACTGTGCCTTCATGTTTACCCGCTAAACCACACACTAACCATGCTAAAGTACCTACTTCTACAGGTTTGCCGTAAAATGTGGGTGACTTAACCCATGAGTATTTATTATTTTCATCCCAACCGGTGTATTTAGGACGAGTTAAACCTTCCCATGGTTTTAATGGTTCATCATCTTCATACCATGCGTGTTTACCACTCTCTTCAATGCCGTCTTTCAGGTTTTGATCTTTCCAATCTTTAATTGGACGATAAGTAGAAAAATCAACGCCTTCCATATAGCCACCTGAGAGTAAAAACTCAGTATTATTGCCATTAATAGGCAATTCAGGCACAGATAAGTAGTAATTAGCCCCTTTACCGATTTTTAACCACTCTGGATAATAAGCAGCAAAAATAGCAGTATCCACTTTATAAACTTGTTCAATAAAATCACCCAAGTTATCAATAAAGTGTTTTACATACATTAAACGTTCTAAATTGAGAACATTCGGTGCATCAAGGTTAATTGGGTTAGCAACACCGCCCACTGCTAAGTTTTGAATATGCGGTGTTTTACCCCCTAACACGGCCACAATGCGGTTTGCATCGCGCTGGCATTCCAATGCTTGTAGATAGTGGGCTACCGCAATCAAGTTCACTTCAGGAGGTAATTTCATGGCTGAGTGACCCCAGTAACCATTAGCGAAAATACCTAACTGACCGCTATCAACCAAATCTTGAATTTTCTTCTGCACTTTTCTGAACTCTTCAGCAGAGTTCAATTGCCATTGAGAAACCCCTTTAAGCATCGCTGAGGCTTTTTCAGGATCTGCCTGTAATGCTGCCGTAATATCAACCCAATCCATCGCAGACAACTGATAGAAATGGACGATATGGTCATGAATAATGTGAGAAGCCAGAATTAAGTTACGGATATACTGAGCATTAACCGGAATATCCATCCCTAAGGCATCTTCTACAGCACGTACTGAGGCTATTGCGTGAACCGTTGTACAAACACCACAAATGCGTTGCACAATAATCCATGCATCACGAGGATCGCTTCCTTTTAGGATCTCCTCCATTCCACGCCACATAGTACCGGAAGACCAAGCTTTAACGACTTTTCCGTTATCGATTTCACAGTCGACGCGTAAATGCCCTTCAATACGGGTAATAGGATCAATAGTAATGCGTTGGCTCATGATTTAACCTCAGCCTTTTTTAATTGTATATTTGACTCTGTTTGTGCTGGTAGTACCGGCAGTAAACGGATAATAAGAATGTAAGCAGTAACTTCGAATGCAACGAAGCCAATAGAAATCAACAACTCACTTGCAGTTGGGAAATAGTGATAGCCGTTGCCTGGGTTATAAGCGACTAATGAATAGTTCATACGCCACATTGCCGCACCCACTAACATAAATAATGCGCAGACAAATAACATTCTTGGGCTACGACGATTATTTTTCAGGTGCATCAATACCAGAGGAATAAACAACAAGGCACTTTCTGCAAGGAATAACCAAGAGAACATATCCCCTTTAGCGATATAACTCAGCTTACCGTTCCAAATCACTTCACCCCAACGTAATACCAAGAAGGTGATCAGAAGTACTTCTATGATTTTAGTTAACTTGGTAAATAGCGGTGTTTCATCGTCATTAATAGTACGGCTCGCTTTTAATAAAGAACCTTCAAAAATAACGATAGTGAAACCGAGGATAAAAGCGGTTAATAAAGAGAACAGCGGTAGCATTTCATAAGATTGCCACAGAGGATGCACCTTCCAACCTGCCGAAATCATTAATGATCCCATGGAGGATTGGTGCATGGTTGGCAATAAGGCGCCTAGACCAATAATAAAGAACATCGCTTTATTAAGGCGTCTTAACGAAACTTTCCAACCTAAACGTTCCAGTAGTGCAGGTAAAAACTCTAATGCCATCACCATAATGTAGATGGTCATACAAGTTGCTGTTTCAAACAATACGGAGTTAACGTTAAAGTATTGAGGCATAAAGAAGTGAGGCATGTTCCAGTAACGACCAATATCGATTGCAATGGATAATCCACCTAACGAATAGCCGAACAAGCTCGCTAATAATGCAGGACGTACTAAGGGATGAAATTCACCTTTATTACAAACATAAACAGCCCATGCCAGTGCCCAACCACCACACGCAAAGCCTGTTCCGATAAGTAAGTCAAAGGCTATCCAAATACCCCAAGGATAACCGCCATTTAGATCGGAAACATCCCCAAGACCCAATACCAAACGCTTACCAATAAGAATAAAACCAAGCACAGCAAGCGGTAAAAACACTCTAACAGCTAAAGTAAATAACTTACCGCCAAGTGGACGAGGATCATGACTCGACATCGTTATCCTCCTTATGGTGTTCCTGCTCTTGTTTTTTACTATTACGGTTAACCAAATAAGTAATGCCCGCAAGCGCTGCTATTGGTAAAACCATACCTTTATACAGCGTATGTTGAATATGTTCAGAACGCGCACCCGTTGATAATGGAGCCACTTCTGGCATACCTAGGTTTTCAAAAGGCACCGCGGAAAGTACCATCACCTGCGTACCACCACCTTCAAACTCACCATAGATATGATCTTGATATTCTGGGATCTTATGTAGATAAGTATCGCCACCATTAATGGTTTGGCGTGGATAGTGATATTCTTCACCCGCTTTTTTCGCTAACCGGCGTTTTGCTTCTTCAAGCAACTCTTCACGAGTACCAAAAATCACAGCACCTGTTGGACAAACCTCAACACAGCCGGGTAATAAGCCTTTATCTAAGCGCTCTACCCCTTTTTGGTTACATAGTTCACATTTATAAAGCTTACCGAAGGGATCATCATAATCGTATTTAGGAATGTTATAAGGACAACCCACCATACAGTAACGACAACCTGTACAGATATCTGCATGATAATGCACAATACCGGTTTTCGGATCTTTGGTTAACGCTGAAACAGGACACACAGAAACACAGTTAGCATCAACGCAATGCATACATTGTTTCTTAATAAAGGCATAACCGTTTTCCAGTTGATCTTTATTTTCACCTGTTCCATCACGCCAAATTTGAATAATGTTATTTGTGTAAGGACTTAGTTTGTCATTGTTTGACCAGATCGGATCACCATTAGCATAAGTATCACCACGCTCCATGGGTTCCGGATGATTAATTTCCTGACATTTTGTCACACATGCTTGACAGCCTACACAGAGTGTAGAGTCATAGAGCATACCGAGAGCCCCAGGAATTGGAGGACGGTTCTGCGCCGCAGCATGACTCGCAGTGGGTGCCATTCCCGCAAGGAGAACCCCACCTGATGCCAGCTTAAAGAAATGACGCCTATTCACCGTTTATCCTCCTGTGAGGCTCCTGTGGTATTTTTGTCACGGCCTAATTGACGCACAGCCATCACACTTACCCCAGCAACAGCACCAACAACTGCACCTAATAAGCCTGCTGCACCATAAGAAACACCACCACCTTCTTTGGCGTTAACATCGGGTACTTGTGCTTTTGGTGTTGGCTGATAAACATTCGCAAGTTGGAAAATACCTTTCGTAAATCCGACACCCTCTTCATTACAGCCATAGCAAGGGTGACCAATACCAACAGGCCAAATTCCTCCACCAATATCGCAAAACTCTAATGTTGGGCAGTTACCGTAAGTTTCAGGTCCTTTACAACCTAAATGGTATAAGCACCAGCCTTGGCGGTGTCCTTCATCACCAAATTCTTTAGCAAAACGACCCGCATCAAAATGAGGACGGCGTTCACAGTTTTCATGTATTAGACGCTCATATGCAAATAGCGGTCTATTTTTGCTATCTAACTTAGGTAATGAATTAAAGGTAATAATATGTGCAACTGTAGCTAAGAAGTTATGTGGGTTTGGTGGACACCCTGGAATATTGATAACTGTTTTACCCGGTAAAATAGCTTCCAGTGATTTAGCGCCTGTAGGGTTACCTCCAGAAGCTGGCACACCACCCCATGCAGAACAAGAACCGATAGCAATAATTGCCGCCGCACCTTCAGCGGCTTCTTTGATATGCTCAAGAATAGGTTTGCCTGCCACCATACAGTAAATACCGCCATCTTTGTCAGGGATAGAACCGTCGACAACAAGGACGTATTTACCTTTGTATTTCTCCATCGCATTATGTTTGTTTTCTTCTGCTTGATAACCAAAAGCGGAAGAGAGCACTTCATGATATTCAAGTGCGATAACATCCAGAACAAGGTTTTCAAGTGTTGGGTGAGTCGCACGTAATAAAGATTCAGTACAACCTGTACACTCTTGAGCACCAATCCAAATAACAGGTGGACGTTCAGGTGATGTCATTGCTTGTGACATTTGCGCGGCTGCTTTGCCGCTTAATCCCATGGTAGCTGATAACGCTGCGCACAATTTCATAAAATCGCGTCGGTTAATACCATGTTGGGAAAAAACATTATTCCCCAAGGCCATATATCTCTCCTGATATGATGATTTTTAATTGGAATAATTTTAAAACACCGCCTTTTTAACACTCCGACACAATAATGACTTGATCATTATCAAGCGATAATTCATTAAAAAATAAATTATTCTTTTATGCGAGAAAAAACGTTTCAGCTATTTAATG
>NZ_CAWQOK010000043.1:0-3255 GCF_963896075.1 Proteus sp. G4415 | reverse complement strand
AGCATAGAAGATAAATTAGTGAGCTGTATTTGGGATGCGGGTGGAATTGATACATTAGACTTTTCCCTATATACCGTTAATCAAGTCATTAATCTCAATGAAGGCTGTTTTTCAGATATTGGAGGATTACGGAGTAATATCTCTATTGCCTATAAAACGATTATTGAAAATGCGATTGGTGGTAAAGGTGATGATACTCTCATAGGAAATCCTTTTGATAATAACCTCATAGGTGGTGATGGCAATGATTTATTCTATGGCGGTGATGGCAATGATTTATTTTATGGTGGCTCTGGAAACGATGTTATATACGGAGAATTGGGAAATGATGTGCTCTATGGTGATGATGGAGATGATATGCTTATCGATTATTATGGTGCTAATATGTTAGATGGTGGTAAGGGTAATGATCGGATCTGTGTAGCATCAACAGATAGAGGGCTTCCAGGTAGAAATATCATTCTAGGGGGAGAAGGTGATGATGAAATATATTTGGGCACAGGAACTCATCGTATAACAGGTGGACAAGGAAATGATGCCTTTAATTTTTTCTGTTATGAGGGAGTTGAAAGCAATAGCTCAATTTGGGATTTTGAAAAAAACAAGGATAAAATAACGTTGATCACTAGAGATTATAGAAAAATAGATATATCAAAAATGAAAAAAGTTGATAAGTTATCAGGAAGTAAAAATGAATTTTCATTAAATCATAACAAACCAGCCAATAAGACCATCATAGATGTTTCAACATCTTCTAACGACAATAAGTCCATTGTACATATAGAGATTGTCGGTATATTTAACCACGATGAACTCTTTGCGGTATAAATACATTTCACCATATGATTTGTAAAATTTTAAATTATTACTCTATAAATAACCATCAATTATTACATTAATAATAATCTAGCATAATATGCGTATAAATAATTAATAGTAATCAACTAAAAAACATACTAATAAATAGTGTGTTTTTATAAAATTTATTCCCATATATATCTCCATTAATTATAAAATTAAGAAATATAGAAAATTCTCTTTTGGTAAAAGGATTTAGTATGAATAGTTTTAACTCAATAAAAAAAACAACTTATTTCTATCTACCTGATGGTAAAATTGTTATAAATTATATGTATGGTTGGCCTAAACAACCACATAGTAATATCACCAAAATAACATATATATTCCCTGATTATGATAAAAAAAGAAATTACTCAAATAAAAAATATTCAGTAACAGAAAAAGATAGAATAGAATCAATAAAACATACCGCTAAAGTATATGAATTGACCTATCTTAAGGAAAAAAAAGAAAAAGAAATCGCTTCATTAAAATATTATAGAAATAAATATTCAATAAGTAAAATAGCTGAATTAGAAAAAGATATAGAGGATATAGAAAATAGTATTAATAAAAATAAGAATAGTATACATCCTTATTTTTATAATACACAAACAACCATATATCCTCATCAACAAGAAGTTATTTCCGATATTCTTAATGAAATTGCCTATATAACACAAGCAAAGTTTGTTGCATCTAATCCAGAATTCGATGCCGATATAAAATTTGGTTTTTACGATGATTTTCATATTAGTCATGGTTCAATAGAATTTTCATATACCACCAGAGGTTTTGCAACCTATCCTAGCAGGTATTCAACCCCTATAAAAAAGATAAATATTGATGAACAATACCAATACTCTGGAACTATATTTTTAAATTTATCATCACACCAATATTATAAGATAATACATCAAAATGATCTTGATAATTATATAAAAACAGAAGGTAATATTGGTGATGCTTTCAATTTTAAAGATAATGGTACTGTTCTGATAATAAAAAAAACCAATACTCTAATTGAAACACTAAAAAATAATAAATATCAGCCAGGTACATATCATTATAAAGTTGTTTTGCATGAAGTTGGTCATGCACTCGGGCTAAGCCATAGTTGGCAATACTTAGAATATAAAGATAAAAATCATGTATTAGCTTCATTGAAATATTCTGTTATGGGTTATGATATACCAACCTCAGAGCATGCTGATTTTGGTGGTCTTTATCCCATGACCTTTATGCTGCTAGATATATTATTATTGCAACAACTCTATGGCGAAAATATGACCACACGCCTTGAAAATAATATCTATGGATTTCATTCTAATACCGGACGTGTCGCTTACTCCTTAAAAAGCATAGAAGATAAATTAGTAAGTTGTATTTGGGATTCGGGGGGAATTGATACATTAGACTTTTCCCTATATACCGTTAATCAAGTTATTAACCTAAATGAAGGTAGCTTTTCAGATATTGGCGGGTTACGGAGTAATATCTCTATTGCCTACAAAACGATTATTGAAAATGCTATTGGTGGATCAGGTCATGATACTATCATAGGAAATAGTGCTAATAATGAACTTATAGGTGGTGATGGTAATGATACTATCAAGGGTGGTTTGGGTAATGATCACCTCTATGGTGGTATGGGTAATGATATTCTCTATGGTGATATAGGCAATGATTATCTCTATGGAGGTATAGGTGATGATATTCTCCATGGTGGTATGGGTAATGATATTCTCCATGGTAGTATGGGTAATGATTACCTCTATGGAAATAAAGGTAATGATAAACTCTTTGGTGGTGATGGAGATGATACCCTTGTTGATTATTATGGAAATAATACATTCATTGGCGGTAAAGGCAATGATCTATTATTTTCGATATCAAAAGCAGGACGAAATGAACTTCAAGGTGGTGAAGGGAATGATATATTTTATTGTGGATTAGGTACTAATCTATTATATGGTGAACAAGGAAATGATACTTTTAACTTCTTATGCTATAAAGGCGCTAAAAGTTATAATTTAATTTTTGATTTTAATACGAATGAAGACAAAATTATTTTTGTTGATCAAAATTATAAAAAAATCGATATATCAAAAATGAAACGAGTAGAACAATTATCAGGAAATGAAAATGAAATAGTTTTACATAATGATATTCATACAAATAAAACCACAATAACTATTTCAACAGCCAATAACGACCATCATTCGACTATCTTTATAAAACTTGAGGGTATATTAAGTTACAATGATCTTTTAGATATATAAAGATATTATTCTAATTAACAATAAGGATTATGATTATATTGTAGTCCTTTTTTATTTAGATGTTCTGTTTTTTAGCAGTATAAAAATAATACATTATGTTATTTTTATTTTGTTTATTATTCACCAATATTAT
>NZ_CAWQOK010000042.1:0-1349 GCF_963896075.1 Proteus sp. G4415 | reverse complement strand
CCTGACAACACCGAAAGTGTTTTGTCAGAGAGACGAAACGATGAAGTCAGCTTGTTCAAGATTGAATTACTGGCGACTTACCGAAAGGAAAGAAGCGAGTGATTAAAACCGAATTTGCTTGGTGGCCATAGCGCGGTGGTCCCACCTGATCCCATGCCGAACTCAGAAGTGAAACGCCGTAGCGCCGATGGTAGTGTGGGGTCTCCCCATGTGAGAGTAGGGAACTGCCAAGCATTAAATTAAAGCCTTAATGTAAAAAGACATTAAGTGCGTAAAGAATAAGCGGAGCGGTAGTTCAGTTGGTTAGAATACCTGCCTGTCACGCAGGGGGTCGCGGGTTCGAGTCCCGTCCGTTCCGCCAACACATAAGAAAACCTAAGTCTAATGACTTAGGTTTTTTTTTGTTTAAAATTTAAAGTTGTCTACATTACCAGTGCTTATTTCATAATAATTCACCATTAAAGCTATTTTTTACAAAAATAGTTACACTTATTTATCATTATATTCTTTAAAAGGGTGAGGGGAGATCCCAGCTTTGGTATACTAGATAGGTAGCAAGAGATCCTATTGGTTATCTGAGGTTGCTTAATGGCGAAAAAACCGACTTATTCAGTACGTTTTGTAGCAGGTCAACCTGTAGAAAGGATTGAACCTAGTCTACCTTTAGGCCAAATAGAAGAGATGCTACCGATTGGGATGCCACTATATACAGAAGGCACTTTAAAAATTGCTGTTTGGAATATTTACAAACAGCAACGGGTCAATTGGCGTAGTATGCTGGAAACGCTTGCCACCGATACTCAACTATTACTTTTACAAGAAGCGCAAACAACACCTGAATTAGTTCGTTTTGCGGGTAAAAACCATTTAATTGCTGATCAAGTTCCTGCTTTAGCCTTTCAACAGCACCCTGCGGGTGTTATGACCTTATCAAGTTCTCATCCTATCTATTGTTGCCCATTAAGAGAAAAAGAGCCTTTTTTAAGGCTTGCTAAATCTGCATTAATTACGGTTTATCCACTTATTACTGGTGAGCATTTAATGGTGATAAATGTACACGCGATCAATTTTAGTTTCGGTGTTGATGTTTATCAAAGACAATTAAACAGCTTATCGACTCATATCATCGATCATAAAGGGCCTGTTATTTTGGCGGGGGATTTTAACGCCTGGAGTCGTCCAAGAGTTAATGTGTTAAAGCGTTTTGCTAGAAGATTAAAACTTAAAGAAGTGATCTTTGAAAAGGATTTACGCACTCGCGCTTTTGGTAAGCCACTTGATTATATATTTTATCGTGGATTATCACTAAATAAAGCGGAAATCTTAATCACAGATGCATCTGATCATAA